>JAYTAK010001273.1:0-2538 GCA_043737515.1 Candidatus Kuenenia sp.
ATGCGCACGCTGGACGGCAAAGTGCATTTTGCCGGGGATGAGCGTGACATCGCGCGTTGCAATATGTGGTTGCGGTCGGCTGATCGCCTGTTGATTAAAGTCGGTGAGTTTCACGCGCCGGATTTCGGAGCCCTGTTCGATAAAACGGTTGATCTTCCCTGGAGCGATCTGCTGCCGGTCGATGCGAAGTTTCCTGTCGCAGGTCGCAGTGTGCAGTCGAGACTCCACGCAGTGCCAGCCGTGCAGGGGTGCGTCAAGAAAGCCATCGTTGAAAGTCTGAAGAAGAAATACAACCGCTTTCGCTTTGATGAAACCGGTGCGGAATTCGCCATCGACGTGTCGTTGTTACGGGACGTTGCGACGCTGACAATTGATACGTCGGGCGACGGACTTCACAAACGCGGTTATCGCGAATTCGCCGGTCCCGCGCCTCTGCGTGAGACCATGGCGGCGGGATTGCTGCAGTTGAGCTACTGGAATCGAGAGCGTCAGTTTGTCGATCCGTTCTGCGGCAGCGGGACGCTTCCGATTGAGGCGGCTCTGATCGGTCGCAACATCGCACCGGGGTCCGGACGTTCATTCATCGCGGAGGACTGGCCGTGGATGGATCGCAGGATGTGGAAAGAGGTCCGCAGCGAAGCCAAGGATCTGCGACAGCCGCGGATGAGCGAGCCGATTCAGGGTTTCGATCACGATCCGGCCGCCATCCGCCTTTCTGAAAAAAGCGCTGCAGAAGCCGGCGTTGGCGGAGATATTCAGTTTCGCGTTCAGGAAATCAGTGAACTCAAATCCAGCCGCGAATACGGAGTTGTCGTCTGCAATCCACCGTATGGAGAACGCATGGGCCAGCCGGAAGAAGTGGAAGCCGTCTATCGGGAACTCGGCCGAGTTTGCGATTCGCTGCCAACGTGGAGTTTCTACGTCCTCACGTCCAACACCTGGTTTGAAAAACATTTCGGTCGCCGAGCCCCGCGGCGCCGGAAACTCTACAACGGGCGGCTGGAGTGTCAGTTCTACCAATACATGGGACCCGCTCCGCCACGAGAACGCAATGATGCCAACGCGAGTGATGCCGACGCCAATGAGACAAGTAAGGCCGCGCCTTTGGAGGCTGGTGAAGGAAGTTCAGAATCGCTCGAATAATTCATTGTTTTATAAAGCTGTGCCCGCAATGTCGTATTTCCCCAATGTCGTATCCCCAAATGTCGATCAATATTGACGCGACAAGTTGGCAAAGCTGGAGCAATACCGGTTTTGTTATCGTTGATCTGCAGGGAGTTTCAAACAAATCATCTTGACTCTATACTGCTTCGGCTGGGCGAACTGAACTCAATCGATTGGAACAGCAGGTAGCGGGCAGCACTATGGGAGTCCTCGATTGCTATTGAAGTATCCAGATGTCGAACGAGTTAAACGATGTGCTCTCAAGGGCATGGCTTCAGCAGATGCATTGCTCGATGTAATTGTCCTGAAGGGCGGCAATGCCATAGACCTGGTGCATGACCGCGGTACACGGGCCTCAATTGATTTGGACTTCTCAATCGCCGCCGACTTCTCAAATCTTGAATCTGTGAGCGGGATTCTGGAAGAGAACATTGCGCGCGAGTTCCGTTCTGAGATGAAGCTACGTGTGTTCGATTTCTCGATGATTCCAAAGCCGAAGGAAGTGTCTGGCGACATGGCAGACTTCTGGTTCATCGACATACTAAGTGCGCGAGTGATGTCGATGGCGAGCATAGTAATGTAAAGGAAGTCGTTGTGAATTGTGTGCTTTACCGCGAAGCGGTTCGAGAAATTAGCCAGTGGTAAGCAGAGCGCCACCACCGGATACGTTGAAAAAATTGCCTCAGCACCCTGATCAGGGTGCCCGATTCGCGTTTCTGGCATCCCTTCAGGATGCGTGGCACCACGCTTTCGTTACCGGTGGTGCGCCTGTCGGCGACCACCGGCTAATTTCTGCGATCCTTTCAGGATGAATCGCATTCATGGCGGTCAATGTGCGACGCGCACTTAATTTGTCGTTGAACCAGATTTTCCCGCCGTAGCAAATCAAAAGTCCGTCAAGTGACGTCATGCGTGTAGTATATATACTACACGCATGAGCCACCGGAGCGAAACAAAGGTGGCAAGAACCGTTTATTGACAAGCGAGAGGGATTTGGGTGTGATTGAGACGAGGGAAGACCAAAACGATTAGCTCCGGGCGGTTGGATTTATCATGTGCTGAACCGCGCGAACGCGCGGATGCCGATCTTTACGAAGGATGAAGATTTCATCGCGTTTGAGGCGGTACTTGAGGAAGCCGTGGCTCGAACCGGAACGCGGCTGCTGTCGTATTGTCTGATGGGAAATCACTGGCACTTGATAGTGTGGCCTCGGGAAGATGATGAGTTGTCTCGGTTTGTTGGCTGGCTGACACTGACTCACACGCAGCGTTGGCCCGCTCATCGCAAATCGACGGGGTCGGGTCATGTTTATCAGGGTCGATTTAAGTCCTTTCCCGTTCAGGACGATGACCACTTTCTGACTGTCTGCCGGT
>JAYTAK010001274.1:0-5822 GCA_043737515.1 Candidatus Kuenenia sp.
CGATTGCTGAGTTGACCGGACATGTTCAAGTCTTCGTATTACGCCTGTCCCATTTTGTTCGTAGTCCCGCCTTCAGGCGGAAATTCTGCAGACCCCGCCACGAACATTCAGCCCATGTTCCAGCGAATGCCGGGACGACAAGCGAATCCCGGACAGTCGAAGAGCAGTACAGTACTTGTCGCCGATGTTATACCTCACGCGGTTGGCATTGATACGTCTAACCGCGTGCCCAGCGGGCCGCGCTTGTTCTATTTGAAATTTCGTATTTGCGATTTGAGATTTGAAATACGAAGCGCGGGGCGTTGCCCACGCGGTTAAACGAATGTGCCATGCTCAACCCGACACACGTCAGCCTGGAATCCATCGCCGATTGGGACAACCCGAACATTGGTTGGGTGGATGTGTCCAGCAGAGGTCTCGCTTCGACGATCTCGATTCGCAATGACCGATCTGCCTGGGAGTCTCTGCTCGCATTTTCCTGCGGTCGCTGATAGCCTCACCGTGACAACAACCTGGGCTTTCGCTGCTCCAGCTCACTCCGAAACCGGATGGTTTCTCCCTGAACAGTCCATTTTCACGGCGACTCAGCATGCCAGCACCTGGTCCTTTGACTCTCGATCATCCGCTTTCGGACGGTATCCCACCGAACTGGGCGTCGGCGTGGGGAGAAGACGATGTCGGTCCGTGGGTGGAAATTCAACTCGGCGAGGCTCGCCAAAGTCTGCGGTGGATTCCGCCGGGGGCATTTTTGATGGGTTCGGCAGAGAAGCCGGAATTGGAAGCCTATCCAGAGACGCCACGGCACCTGGTGACGATCAGGCGCGGTTATTGGTTGTTCGACACACCTTGCACCCAGGTGTTATGGGAGGCGGTGATGGATGAGAATCCGAGCCATTTCAAGGGTCCTCTTCGTCCCGTTGAGTATGTGAGTTGGGAGGACTGCCAGGAATTTTTGTCGCGGATCAATGATCGCTGTGTTGGCCTGGAGTTGAAGCTTCCGACGGAAGCGGAGTGGGAATACGCGTGCCGAGCAGGAACGGCGACAGCGACGTACGCGGGTGATGGTTCGTTGGGGGAGATTGCGTGGTACGCGAAGAATTCCGAGAACACGACACACAACGTGGGAGAGTTGCGTGGGAACCGGTGGGGCCTGTATGACATGTTGGGAAATGTCTGGGAATGGTGCCGTGACCAGGCAGGCCGCGAATTCTCTGGTGATCCCGTGGTCGATCCTATTCATGAGCGAGATGAGACGTCAGCGGCTCGGGTGGTCCGTGGCGGCAGTTGGTACTTCACCGCGCAGTCTGTGCGGGCGGCGTACCGTTACGCGTTCGGCCCGTCGTACCGGTACGACAACCTGGGCTTTCGCTGCTCCAGTTCAGGGGAGTGAGCTCAGCCAGCGGAAAGGAGGAGCCGGAGCGGAGCGGTCGCAGCCGTCGCGGAGCGGTCGCAGCCGTCGCGGAGCAGGCGGAGACAGCGCAGCGAAGAGCGACGACGAGGTGGCGAACTGGAAATCCTGAGGTTCCAAATGCGACTTGGCGGCTGTAGTTTTCAAACCTGCGGGTGCAATGGCGTGGACTTAAGGCGAGGGGGGGATGTGAATCCCCTGATTTGTCGCGAATGATGCGAAAATCAGGGCACTTACGTACCCCGCTCGCCAGTCGGATTGCTTAAGTCCAGGCCATTGGACTCTGCGTCGGTGGTGCCCCGGTTTGAAAACTAAGAACCCATCCACAAACACCGTCTCACCACCGGTGACTGCAGCCAGTTTTTCGTCAGTACTCAACCGCATATTGCGCCGTCGGTTCGGTCGATAAACCCTGCGGCGGATATTTTGATGTCATTGCTGACTTTCGGCAACTGGCTGCGGTGATCGCGAATTCCCCATCGGGACGAGATGAGTATTCGTAAGCAGGCACTCCATTGCGAAAGGCATTCTGCTCCCAGTCCGCTTCACGGCTTCGCGTCGGTCGTCTCATTCATCCGATACAGCGATAGCAGTCGGAAATAGACTTCCAGAGTCAGAGTGGGCAGCGCGGTCGAATACGGGGGTCCGCAATAGCGGCCCTATGTGCCTTTTTGGATCCCAGACGCCGGAAATTGAATGGTCATGCCCAGTCGCCCGGTCGATATTCTTTCCACGTCGTTTGGCCGCGAAGTCCTGCTCGGCAAGCAATGCCTGTCAAAACCATCCCCATCACGTCCCACCAAGGCGATTTATACTCCGCGCGGCCAGGACTGAGGGACGTGTTGATTTAATCGTAGGGTGCGTGAAGCGGAGCGCAACGCACCATTTGGGGAATGCGTGGGGAACTGGTGTGTTTCGCTATTGCTGCACACACCCTACATGAATTACTAATTCAACAGACCGCTAGCTGCGGGTTGCGCATTCGGTCAGCACCTTGCCGCTCACAAAACCTCAAATCTGACCGCGCGGAGTATAGGCTACCGCAACTACGGCGCATGAATTAACTTCAGCAGACCAAATTCGCAGTCAGGCCGCACACTCCGGAATTGCCTGAAACTCATTTCTGGTAAGGATTCCCAGAGCCTTGCTGCATTTGCTGTTGAGCCTTTTCCATGGCTGCCTTTTGTTGCTCAGCATATTCTGCAGACTTTTGCTCACTCACCTTCGGGTCATAATCGAGTACTTCATCTTTTGGACCTCCACAACCAATCATGAGTCCGGAAGTGAATAAAAAAGTAACGACGGTCAGGATACGCAAAAAACGCCGCATGTCAGTCTCCGAATAAATCTCGAACTAAAGTGGAACTGGAAGTGAAAGCATAGTGAAAGCATCAGATTCTGCAAGCATGGTGCTCTGTCGAGTCAAGGAATTGGGGTTGAGAGCACTGCCCCGAAGAAATCGACAGAAATACCGAATTCTGAGTAAATCTGCCGATAGTCTTGCTTGTAGACAGAAAACGAGTGTACTATAGTATCTGTATGCACAAGAATTCCTGAAAACGACTTTTCAGGAATTTTGAAGAGTTTTAATTTGGATTCGTTCTCGATGTATCGGAATGCTCGATGCGGGTTCGAGATTTTTGGGTGTGGCGTTTTGTTCATCTCACTTTTGTTTGGAGGAAAACATGAAACCTTGTGAAAAGAAACGGCGGCGAGCGTTCACGCTCATTGAGTTGCTGGTAGTCATCGCCATTATCGCAATCCTGATTGCACTACTTTTACCGGCAGTACAGCAGGCGCGCGAGGCTGCTCGTCGTACGCAGTGCAAGAACAACCTGCATCAGCTCGGGCTGGCATTGCATAATTACCATGACGTGTTTAACACATTTCAATCAGGGACCGGGGGTACCGACAACGGTGGTGACACAAGCAACTGGAACCGTCTCGGAGGTCTTCCAGCATTGTTGCCATACATCGAGCAAGCTGGGCTTTATCAGCAAATTATGTCCGGTGGTGTCCTTCCCGGCAGCGGCACGACTTGGGCACCGAATGGTCCGGCGCCGTGGCGTGATGATTATCCGGCCTGGCGTAACCAGCTAAAGGCATTTCAGTGCCCATCAGAAAGCGCTCGAGGTCCTGGCTGGCCTCGAATTGGCCGCACGAACTATGCGTTCTGCTTCGGTGACTCGATTATTGAAAACAACCAGTCTGGAAACTGGAATTCTTCCCGCCCAATCCGCGGCATGTTTGGTTTGCAGACGGCTTTCGGCTTCCGCGACATGCCTGATGGGTCAAGCAACACGCTGCTGATGGGTGAGATCTGCGTTGCTGAAGAAAACAATCGTGCCGACTATAAAGGGAATATTGCCGATTTTGATGCATCGTCGAATCCGGCGTCCTGCCTAGCCCAGGTAGTGAATCAGCAGTATGCCCCAGGGGTTACAATGCGAACATGGCGCGGGGACAGATGGTGTGAGGGAAATGCCTCATCAACGGGATTCCTGACGGTACTGCCACCGAACAGCCCGAGCTGTTCGGCGGGTGGCTGGGATGGTCAGTGGGGATTGTATTCGTCCGCAAGTCGGCACACTGGTGGAGTCCAGGTATTGTTGGGCGACGGATCGGCCAGATTCATCAGCGAGAACATCGATACCGGGAACAAGTCAGCTGCTGACCCGAACTCGAGCGGCGGAGGCAAAAGTCCTTACGGAATTTGGGGTGGCCTTGGCACTCGTGGCCGTGGTGAGATTCCTGGCGAGTTCTAACAGTTTCGCGACAGGTTTACGCATCTTTTCTGCCGGCGGCGGAGCGTTTGCTCCTGCCGCCGGTCTGTTTTTGTTGGCATCCGTTGATTCATGCGACAGTCGCCAAGCATCCGTCGAAGGATTCTCGCCGCCGCGGTCATACTCACGCTTGGCGCATTTGCTGTTTATCGCTGGACAATCCCCTCCGCCGCTTCCTTAATCGAAGACGCTCGGAAAGCGATGGAAGCGAGAGACTACCAGAACGCCATCCTGTTGGCATCCGAATCCCTGAAGCTGAAAAGTGATTCTGTTGATGCTTTGTTGATCGCCGCTGAGGCAGCAGTGAAGCTCGGCGATTTGGAGCAAGGGCTCCGGTACTGCCAGATGCTTCCCGAGGATGCCACGGGGCCAGAGGTTTTCGCAGCACTGAAGAGTGCGGGGCAGCAGGCCATTTTTGCGGGCAGAGTTTCTGATGCCGAGCAGTTGTATCAGCGTGCTCTGAAGCTGGCACCGGATGACCTGACGGTCCATCGACGGCTGTCTGCCATCTACCTTTCTGAATGTCGTCGGTGGGAATCGATGCCCCATCTGTTTGCGCTTGTGAAGGGGCGGGCATTCACTCTGGAAGAACTTGCCTTTCTCGGTGACGTTGAAGAACTGTATGAAGCCGAGTCGATACTCGACATGTTTGAGAAGGCAGTGACTGATGATCCCGGGCCGCTGATGGGCAGGGCCAGAATCCTCCTGTTCAAGAACTTTCCTCGTGAGGGAGAGGAGTTGCTCAGACGCATAATTGCGAAACGTCCCGGTCTGATTGAAGCGCACGCTCAACTGGGTGTCGTTCTTGTGAGTGAATCGAGATCCGAAGAGCTTCAGGATTGGGAACGCCAGCTCCCGCCGGGAGCAGATCTGTACCCGGAAATCTGGTGGGTCCGCGGCACTCAGGCCCGCAGGCAAGGGGATTCGAAAGGGTCGATCCGCTGTGCCTGGGAAGCGTTGCGGCTTGATCCCAATCACGTCGGAGCAGCCTATCAACTGGCTCAGTTGCTTGCGTCCGAAGGCAAGGCCGAACAGGCTCGTCAATTCGCAGAACGGGCGGCCCTGCTGGAATCACTTTGCCTGACAATTCACGATATCCTGCTCATCGACAAGACCGCAGAACGGATGCAAAGAGCCGCTGAGCTCTGTGAAAAACTTGGTCGTCCGTGGGAAGCGTGGGCATGGCATGTCGCGATTGAAACATACCATCCCGGTGCAGTCATGAAGCACGAGATTCAAAGACTTCGGTTGAAGCTCAACGACAGTGTGCCGCAGACGATCCCCGAGAGCAACCTTGCGGTTGCCATTGACTTGTCCGCGTATCCAATTCCCAGGCTCGGGCATGCAGCGCAGTCATCGCCGCCGCAGACCGATCAGAGGGGTTCTCGTGTTCGGTTTGAGGATCTTGCCGCTTCGATCGGTCTGGATTTTCAGTATGATAACGGCGCTCCTGGGGATGGACCGGGATTTAAGATCTATCAAAGTATCGGCAGCGGAGTTGCTGTGGTGGATCTCGATCGTGACAACGCTCCGGATCTGTTCTTTCCTCAAGCGGGACCATGGCCTGTGCAGGCATCGCGGGCGATCGACCGGATGTATCGCAATCGAGCCGGTCTCTGTCAGGATGTCAC
>JAYTAK010001275.1:0-2529 GCA_043737515.1 Candidatus Kuenenia sp.
CACATCGACATGAAACGGCTCATTGTCGCCGACGCGTCGGACTTCACCGGATTCCAGAAACCGCAGCAGCTTGACCTGCATGGATTTGTCGAGTTCACCCAATTCGTCCAGAAACAGGGTTCCGCCATTCGCAACTTCAAACAGTCCCGCGCGATTGGAATCCGCACCGGTAAACGAACCTTTGCGATGGCCGAAGAATTCGCTCTCCACGAGATTTTCCGGAATCGCTCCGCAGTTGACGGCGACAAAGGGTTCGTTGCGGCGTTCGCTTTGTTCGTGGACTCGCCGAGCCACCATTTCTTTGCCAGTGCCGGTTTCACCCAGAATCAACACGGCTGAATCAGTCGGTGCGATCTTGTCAATGAGCTTGCGAACCCGCAGCATCGGCCCGGATGTCCCAATCAGATCTGACCGGCCTTCGACACGCTGCAATCGGCTCTCAAGGGCGATCGTCTTGTTCTGCAGTGCCTTTTTTTCGCCGATGCGATCGAGCACATTGATGATTTCGAACAGCGACACCGGTTTCGGCAGGAAGTCGTAGGCTCCCATGCGAATGGCGCGAATCGCATCGTCGCGATCTCCGTGTCCCGTGCTGATGACCGAAACTGTTTCGGGAGAATGCTCGCGCAGGTAATCGATGACGTCCCAGCCACTGCCGCCTGGCATTCGGAGGTCGATAATCGCGGCGTCGAACACGTTCTTCTGGATGGCTTCAATGGCGGAACCCGGCGACTGACGAACGATGGCGTTGTGCCCCATTCGCGGCAGCTCAGACCGCATCAAATCCGCGATTGATTGTTCGTCATCGACGAACAGAACTCGCAGGCTATGTCGTTTCTTGGTGCTCACTGCCGACTCCGTGGCCGCCGCCTTCAGCTTCGTGCTGAACGCTGTTCGTGAAAGTATGACCGTGTCGAAAGAGAGTCTCGCGCGGTCGTGTGCTGCTGATTTCACAGCAATTTGATGCCAGCTTCGGCATAAAGTGCTGCTGAGAGAGGGCTGAGTGATACCAGAATGCCGCATTTGGAGCAACGCGGGAATTACCGACGAAATTCACCAGTTTTGAAGATCTGGATGCGTTACCTCCACTTCTCAGGAATCCGCCCTGCCCGTTTCTTGTACTCCCGTTCCCGCCCTGAAATACTGCCGCAGAGCGACGACGGTGCGTTGTGTCGATCCCGCCTGCCCGGGCGGGAGTTTACGTAGGTCCCGCCTGCCGGGCGGGACTTTAGTTTTAGGCGATCAAAATCAGACCGCTCGTCATTTCTTCGTCCTCGCGGGTTCTCGTGGCAGCCAAAGTCCTTTCCGGCAGAAAGGACCTACAGAAGACAGTCCTTTCCGACAGAAAGGGCCTACTGAAAATCTCTTCACACGGATCGCATCATACCATGCTTTGGGAAGTCGAAATTCTGCCGATCGGCAGCGAAAAGGATTACGAAGGTCAGCGAATTCTGGCAAGTGCTCGCAGCCAGGGCATCAGCGGACTTGATGCCGTCAAATCCGCGCGCACGTTTCTGATTCAGGGCGAACTCACCCGCGCGGACGCCCAACGTGCCGCCGAGCAATTACTCGTCGATCCCGTCACCGAGCAATTCCACATTTATGAATTGCCCGCAAAGGCGGAAAGCGGAAAGCGGAAAGCCGACAGTGAAGATGACGCGGCCTGCGGTTCCCGGCTTTCGGCTTTCCGCTCTCAGCTTTGTCTCAACGTGCTGCTTCACCCGGGCGTCACTGACAGCGTCGCCGAGAACGCCGCGAAGGCGCTCACGCGACTGAATTTCAGCGTCACCAACGTTGCGACCTGCCGACGCTATTGGCTGACCGGCGATCTGGGGACGGCAAGGGTTGCGCAACTGTCGAAGAAGGTGCTCGCGAACGACGCCATTGAATACGTCCTCACCGGCTCGCTGCAGATCAAGGACCTGACGCTCGGCAGCGAATACCAGTTCAAACTCACGACCGTCGCCATTCGGGAAATGAATGACGAAGAACTGATGGTGCTCAGCAAGACTGGTCAGCTTTATCTGAGCATCACCGAGATGAAGACCGTGCAGGACTACTTCCGGTCACTGCAGCGCGACCCAACCGATATCGAACTGGAAACCGTCGCCCAGACCTGGAGCGAGCACTGTTCCCACAAGACGCTCGGCGGACGCATTCACTACGTCGAAACCTGCGAAGGCAAGGTCGTCCGGGATACGCACTTCAACAGCATGCTGAAAGAAACGATCTTCGCGGCCACGGTGCAGATTCGCGAGAAACTCGGCAAGGACGACTGGTGCGTGAGCGTGTTCAAGGACAACGCTGGCATCGTGAAGTTCGACGACAAGCAGAACGTCTGCATCAAGGTCGAAACTCACAACCATCCGTCTGCCATCGAACCGTACGGCGGGGCTAACACGGGGCTCGGCGGAGTCATCCGCGATCCGCTGGGGACCGGTTTGGGCGCTCGACCGGTTTGCAGCACGGATGTGTTCTGTTTTGCCCGACCGGATTATCCCGCCGATCAGCTTCCGCCCGGCGTGCTGC
>JAYTAK010001276.1:0-5811 GCA_043737515.1 Candidatus Kuenenia sp.
GCAACTCTGCCAGACAAATCTGTCATCAATAAATCTCCTGCAGCAGAAAGACTGTGAAAAATGCCGACCGGGTACGGAACATGCTTTGAATGATCCTGGAGGGTCGTGTGACCCACTGTAAAAAATCTCCGCTCCAGACCGCAAAGAACTATGCGCCCTCGCAGGAACTGCAGTGTCTTGTTCCGGAAGGTTACGAAGTGTGACCAGGCGTTCCGCCAGGTAAACACCTGGAAGAATCGAACTTACCAAAGATTTGTTTCAAAGTGCGGCAGCGAAAGTGGCCACGACGCGCAAAGTTGATCAATCGAAAGACGGGTGTTATCGTGAGTTCTGTAAAATCGAAAAACTCGGGCGTCCGATCAAATTCCAACTCTGGCTGGAATGTCAAAAAAGGCAAAGAAACGGACACCGCCGTGCTGCGATACGATCGCGTGGCGATGCTGGAAGCGGTGCTGTCCATTCGAGAACGGCAGCAGAAATTCGTCCGCTGGATGATCGTCGCCTTGCTGCTCCTTGCAGGCTGCGTCGCTATCGCCGCCGGAATTCTTGGCTGGTCGTCGTAGTGCCCGCCAGCTTCGTGGCCGCCTTCCTTGGCGTCACGGACGAAATCCGATAGCCTTCCCCAAGCGGTTCCAGGTTTGCGCCGGAAGCCGTCGAATCATCGCGAACGGGGAGAGACGATTGTGTCAGAAGTACTTGATAGTTTTCAGATTGAATGGCACGGGAACACGGTTGTCGTGACGCCCGCAGCAAATGTCGATTCACTTAACTGGGATCTGGTCGAACAGGCCGCCGATCTGGTGATGGAACCGCTGGCTTCTCAGGAAGCTCCGATGGTCGTGGTGGACCTGAGCCGAGTTGGCTACTTCGGTTCGGTGTTTCTCGCGCTGCTGCTGCGGTGCCACAAGTTCGTCAAGAAAAATGGCGGCGAACTGGTGCTGTGCGGCGCGAATGAGACGGCTCTGGAACTGCTGCGGATCACGGCGCTCGATACGATCTGGGCGATCTACAAGACGCGCGAAGAAGCCATGCAGGCGCTGTTGAGCTAGCCACATGAATCCGCCAAAACGCACGCCGCTCAAGCATGTCAATGCATCCGAAATGGACGTCATCGAGCATGTGGTTGAGCTGAAGCAGCATTCGGAACTCATTGAAGAGATCAAGCAGACCGCCGACAAGCTGCAGCGCGACGGTGCGACGCGTGGAGATCTGAAGATCCTCAGCCGCGCGCTCAAAGAACTGCGGTATGCGTTCAAGGTCTTTGCGCCCTATCGTCGGCATCGCAAAGTGACGGTCTTCGGATCGGCGCGCACGCAGCCCGATCATCCGTGCTGGAAAGTGGCAGAAACGTTCGGTCGTCGGATGGCAGAAGAAGACTGGATGGTTGTGACTGGCGCCGGCGGAGGAATCATGGAGGCCGCCCATCGCGGGTCAGGTCGTGAAATGGCGATGGGGCTGAACATCCTGCTGCCGTTCGAACAGGAAGCAAACCCGGTGATTGCCGGTGATCCGAAGCTCGTCAACTTCAAATACTTCTTCACGCGGAAACTGTTGTTCGTCAAAGAAGTCCATGCCCTTGTGACATGTCCTGGTGGCTTCGGAACGATGGACGAAGCATTCGAATCCCTGACGCTCGTGCAAACCGGCAAACGCGATCTGATGCCGATCGTGTTGCTGGACGAACCGGGCGGGACGTACTGGACCGCGTTCCTGAAGTATGTCCGTGACGAACTGCTCGACAACGGCCTGATTTCTCCGGGCGATCTGTCCTTGTTCAAAGTCACCGACGACGTGGAAGAGGCCGTGGAAGAAGTGCTGGGCTTTTACAGCGTGTACAACAGCATGAGATTCGTGCGGGAGCTGTTGATTCTGCGTTTGCATGTTGAGCCTTCAGATGAATTCGTGGCTCGGCTGAACCACGAATTTCATGACATCTGCGCGAGTGGAAAAATCGGAAAAGCTGCAGTTCATCGTCTGGAAGTGGACGACGACCATCTGGCCGATTTGCCGCGTCTGAATCTGGTGTTTAACCGCAAAGCTGTGGGTCGCCTGCGGCAGATGGTGGATGTCATCAATTGTGAACTGGAACCAAAGCCTCCTGCGCCGTAGGATGGACATTCATGTCCGTCGCATGGCCATGAAACGCTGTCAAAGCGAATGTTATTGTGGATCGAGATGCGTCCGGCAGCGGGATACTCACACGCAAAACCTCGGACATGAATGTCCAAGCTACAGATTCCGCCATGCAACCTTCCCGCCTCATTGAATCCATTCAGCCGCAGCTTCCAGTCGATCGAACTATCGGGATCGGCTGCGTCGGAGCGGGCTTTATTATGGCGGATTGCCAGCTCGTGGCCTATCGCCAGCATGGCTTGAATCCCGTCGCCATCACATCGCGCACGAAGGCCACAGCCTCCGCCGTCGCAGCACGCCACAGGATTGCCAGTGTGGTCGATTCCGTGGAACAGGTTGTCGCGCATCCTGAGGTTCAGGTGCTGGACATTGCCGTACCGCCGGATTGTCAGGCCGACATGATTCGCCGCGCTGTGCGTGCGCCGCATCGACTGCGGGCTATTCTGGCTCAGAAGCCGCTGGGCGTGGACTATCGGGAAGCGCGGGAACTCATGAAGTTGTGCGAAAACGCCGGAATCGTACTGGCCGTCAATCAGAACATGCGCTTCGACCAGTCTGTCCATGCCTGTCGCGAACTGATCTCGACGGGAACACTGGGAACACCGGTGCTGGCGACAATTGACATGCGGGCGATTCCGCACTGGATGCCGTGGCAGGAACGTCAGGGCTGGGTCACGCTGCGGATCATGAGCATCCATCATCTGGACACGTTTCGTTACTGGCTGGGCGATCCGGAACGCGTTTTCGCCAGCGTCGCGCCGGATCCGCGAACGGCACAGAAGTTCGCCCATCGGGACGGGATCGCGCTGTACATTCTGGAGTTCCCCGGTGGCGTCCGGGCATCTTCGTGGGATGATGTCTGGAGCGGTCCGGCGCGTGAAGGCAGTGCCGCCGATATCGGCATCCGCTGGCGTGTCGAGGGCACGACCGGCATCGCGCGAGGCACAATTGGCTGGCCGGGATATCCGGAACGTGTCCCCAGTACGATTGACTATTCGACCGTCCATGACAGCGGCGGATGGCATTCGCCGCGCTGGGACAGCGTGTGGTTTCCCGATGCGTTTATCGGGCCGATGGCCGAACTGTTGTGCGCGCTGGAACAGAAACGCACGCCGACGATCAATGCGCGGGACAATTTGAACACGATGGCACTGGTCGATGCGTGTTACCTGTCGGCCGCTGAACACCGCGCTGTGAGTCCTCAGGAAATCACGGACGCGGTTGCCTGATCTGAAATTTCAGATTTCCGGTCTGCCGACCTGCCGTTCGTGGTCTTCGACCGACTAACATTCGTAGCCTGTTGTGTTCTGATCCCGGAGTCCGAAAGGAGCAATTCATGGACGAAGAAAACCCGTATGCCGCCCCCGAATCTGTCAGTGGCTTCGCACCGGCCCTTGCAACGTCGGGTTTCCCGTCCGATCGATTTTATGTGGATGGCAGTCTCATCATGTGCGGCACGCCAGTGGCTCTGCCTGCCATCTGTGTCATTACCGGTGAGACCGAGGATGTCGTGCTGGTCAAAAAAACGGTGACGTGGGTTCCAAAGTGGATCTACATCACGCTTTTTGCAGGGGGAATCGTCGTTCTACTGATTGTCTATTTGATCGTGCGAAAGGAATGCAAAACCAGCTACTACCTGTCGCGGAGATTGAGAAATCGAAAACGCTGGATGATCTTCGGTGGCGTGGTTGGTTTCTTCGGTGGATTTGTGCTGATGATCGCCGGCGCAGATTCTCAGGTTCCTGAGATTCTGGTGCCACTGGGACTGTTCAGCCTGATCGGTTCGCTGGTGCTGCTGGTCCTGGGGCAGCCACCTGTCAAAGCAGTGCGTCACGAGAACGGCGTGAAGTTCTGGCTGACGGGCTTCAAGCAGCCGTTCTTTGATCAACTGCGAGTGATGTATGCAAACGGTCGTTGAGTCCTGAATCTTTGTTTCGCGATGCGCGACGTGCGGCGGGTGGTCAGCAACCACTCTTCAAAGGTCGTTTCCTTGTCCTGTTGAACTCAAACACTTGGCGCGGGCTTCGCCCGCAACCCAAAGGCGAGCGGTGGGCGTCAGCCCGCTGGTATGCGATTCCTGCGCGACTTGGAATCGCAAAGTACCGGGAAGCTGACGCATCCCGCTCGCCGTAGAAATCTTCTCACGATGACAAAGTCTTGAACGTTTACTGAACAGAACACTCATTATGGTGCGACTCGATCGGATCTACACGCGAAGCGGTGATGGCGGGATGACCAGCACCGGGGACGGGCAGCGAGTCTCCAAACTGGATGCCCGCATTGTCGCCGGCGGTGCAGTTGATGAAACCAATTGTGCGATCGGTCTGGCGATTTCCGCCGGGACGACGGAAGAACTCAGCATCGTGCTGCGTGAACTGCAGCAGTTCCTGTTTGACCTGGGAGCGGATCTGTGTGTTGCGCTCCCTGCTGACGGGCAACCCGATCTGCTGAAAACAAGATTGTCGAACTGCGATGCGGAACATCTGGAACGACTGATCGATCGCTTTGCCGAACGTCAGGCACCTCTGAACAGCTTTATCCTGCCCGGCGGTTCACCGGCGGCGGCTCAATTGCATTTCGCGCGAAGTGTCTGTCGGCGGGCTGAACTGGATGTACTGCGAATGCAGGAAACGACACCGTTGAATCCAGCGATCGCAATTAGTCTGAATCGGCTTTCAGACCTGTTGTTCGTGCTTGCGCGAGCGGCCAATGACGATGGCAAAACTGATGTGTTGTGGGAACCGCGAAACGCCGCCGGATAGAATTCGCGTGACCAGCAGATCAGGAACACTATTCCCAAGGCTTGTTTTCCAGTGCCTTGTTGGCATCGATCCAGGCCTTCAGTGCCTCCTGATCCGCCTGCGCAATCTTTGCCTTGTTGGCCCACAGCGGAATGCCGAATTTGAGGGCAACGAGATTACCAGAATCCTTCACGGGGACCGATGTCGCCGCGCGGTTTAACATACCATGCGGGAGCATGGGGAGTTGTTTTGTCAGACCGGTCTTGTCGCGGTGGCGATAGGCAAAGAATAAGTCCGCTCCGCAGTGCGGCCACGCCGGATTTCCCGGAGCCTGATTGAAGAACACGCTGGCCTCCAGCGTCAGGTTGGCGACTTTCCAGGTGAGTGGATCGAAATCGATTTTCGCGTCATACGCTCCGTTCCCGATGCCATAGGCTGCCTGGCACCGAACCTGCAACGAGCGATTCCGATCATCGACGAGTTTGACGAAAGTTCGCATCACAGTCGTTGTCGGCGGGCCGACGGGCTTGCGGGCGACTGTGATGCCGTACAGCGTCTCCACCAAATTCATTTGGTATCCGATTTCGGTACACGGACGATCAAGTTCTGCCGCGATGACATCGCTGACCTCCGCTTGCTGCTGAGGAATCACGGACATGTTGGACAGCACAAAACCGATTGCGGCAGCGGCCGCAACTTTCACACCATCCGGTTGATCGGGATCCTTAAGCAGTCCAAGCAGCGCGGTCAGCGATTCGCTGTGATTCTCTGTGAGCCCTGTCGGGGATTTGTTGACATACAATTCCTTGATGACCTGAATGGCGATCAAGCGAGCATCCAGATTGTTGTCGAACATCTGTTTTGCCGCAGCCAGCACGGCATCACAGTATTTCTGGCGATACGACTTCGTGTTCTGTGCATTCCCGGCCTGTCCCCC
>JAYTAK010001277.1:0-5810 GCA_043737515.1 Candidatus Kuenenia sp.
TCGAACCAGTTGACGTTTCGGCTGAACGGGGGTGCCGGTCAGGTCATTGGAGCAACCTCGTTGACTGTCGGGCAATGGTATCACGTCGCGGCAGTTTACGATCAAGTGAGCGCTCGGATTTACGTCAATGGCGTGCTGGATGGATCGCAGGCTTACAGTTCTGCAGTGTCCACCAATAACGACTCGTTGATCATCGGCGGCTACTACAGTCCTGGCTATCTGTTTCGAGGACTCATTGATGAGGCAAGCGTCTACAACCAGGCATTGACGGCGCAAAACATCCAATCCATTTTCGCCGCTGGCAGCGGCGGCAAGTGCGTCAACACTCCGCCCGTGGGCGTTGCCGACGCCTACAGCGTCATTGAAGATCCCGAAGCGCCGGGATTCAGCGTGGCAGCTCCTGGCGTGCTCGGCAACGATACGGACGCCGACATGGATTCGCTCACCGCCGTGTTGGTCAGCAGCCCCGCGAACGGCTTGCTGTCGCTAAATCCCGATGGCTCGTTCCAGTACACTCCCGCCACAGACTTTAACGGCACCGACAGTTTCACTTATCAAGCCTATGACGGCCACGACCTCTCTGAGACGACGACTGTCACTATCCGAGTGACGGAAGTGAACGACGCACCGACGATCGGCGATGATGCGGCCATCGCCAGCGAAGACAGCGTCGGCAATGTGATCGTCGTGCTGACCAATGACGCATCCGGCCCAGCCAACGAAAGCGGCGAAACGCTGACAGTCACGGCGGCGGTGGCCCTGCACGGTTCGGTGATGATCAACCCCGACGGCACGTTGAGCTACTCGCCCGATGCCAACTACTTCGGTCCCGACACGATCCGCTACACGATCCGGGACAACGGCACGACAAACGGCGTCGCCGATCCGCTGACCGCGATCGGCGTCGTCGATGTCCGCGTGACCGAAGTCAACGACGCGCCAATCGCGGACGACGACGGGCCATATACGGTCGCGGAGGGCGGCACGCTCAATGTCACGGCGGCAGCCGGTGTACTCAACGGAGACACTGATGTGGACAGCGCCTCGCTGTCAGTGATGCTGGTGAGCGGTCCAGCCCACGCGGTGAGTTTCACGCTGCATGCAGACGGCTCATTCAGCTATGTTCACGATGGCAGTGAAACAGCCAGCGACAGCTTTTCGTATCGAACCAGCGACGGGACCGATCTCAGCAACGTGGTGACTGTCGCTATCAACATCACGCCGGTTCCCTCGGTGACGCTGAGTGCATCGGCACCAAGCATTGCAGAGGCGAATGGAGTCTCGGTTGTCACGGCTACGCTCGCGCACACGACGGATGTGGATGTCCTCGTGACGATCTCGGTCGCAGGATCGGTCGGCACCAGTGACTATTCCCTCTCGGCCACGCAGATTCTGATCCCGGTCGGACAACTCAGCGGTTCGGTCCAGGTGATAGCCTTGCAGGATACCGTGGTCGAAGGCACCGAAACGATCGTCATCAGCATCACGAGTGCGACGAACACGGAACCACCTGCCGGTCAGCCAGTCACGGTCACAATTCTTGATGACGACACTGCTAGTAATCCGTCTGTGTCAATTGGTTCCGGCTGCTCCGGTTTCGCACTCGTCATCCATGGCACGGAATCCGACGACACGATTCGCGTCGTGCCTCAGGGCCGGAACTCTGTCAAGGTGCTGATTGACGGGCAGAGCTACGGACCTTTCGGGTATTCGACGTTTGAGGAAATCCTTGTGTACGGCAAAGCAGGCGACGACGATATTGAACTCGTGGGTAATATCAGCACGCCAGCGTTTCTGTTCGGTGAGGCCGGGCATGATCGGCTCAAGGGAGGCAACGGACCGAACGTACTCGTCGGAGGAGACGGCGACGACTTCCTGATTGGCAGCAGGGGCAACGACGTGCTGATCGGTGGTCGTGGCGCAGACCGGCTCGTCGGCAATCAAGGCGACGATTTGCTGATCTCGGGCTGGACGAATCACGACACGAACCTCGCCGCTCTGTGTGCCATTCTGGACGAGTGGTCACGCACCGACGGGTCCTACGGCAGCCGAGTCAACAACCTGCGGTTCGGCGGTGGACGAAACGGCTCAGTGCGCCTGAACAATGTGACGGTTCACGACGACGGAGACTTTGATCGACTGACGGGCTCAGCAGATCGCGACTGGTTCTTCGCGAACACAGGATGCAACGTCCTTGATCAAATCACCGATCGACATGATACGGAATGGGTGGACGACATCGATTGAATTGAGGTGCCGCAGGTTTAAGAGCGAAGCAGCGAAGTTTGGCATGTGCGTTTATCAAAAGATCGGCATCGACCCAGCCTGGATGCTTGTCTGGTCGAGCAGGCTACGAGGCTGCGATATATCATTCCCTGCGATTCGCGAGAGTCAACAACCTCGAACCGCTCAACATCGGGCTGGACAACGTGGATATTCTGATTTCGTCGGCCGCCGTGCCCGAGCCGTCGTCGCTGGTGATTCTTGCTTTCGGCGCTGGCTGTCTCAGCGTCCGGCAACTTCGCAGGCGACGGCTGAACTCCACGCATTACTTTCCGCCGGATTCGACGGCAACCCAAAGTGAACGATGTCAACGTTGCTAGCCCTCAGATTTCCCAGCGCGGGCTTCGGTCGCAACCCAAAATGACAAGTGTATGGAACAGGAGAATTGCAAAATGACAGTTTCAAAATCAGCGAAAAACAAGGAACAGTGTCAGGGACAGGGACCGGCTTTGGGTAAGAATGGTGACCCAATGGTGCCGCGCGAAACGCCCCGAATCGAAACGCGGCCCTTTGCCGTCATTGCCGACAAGTTCCTGCCGTTGCCAGTCAATCCGTTTCCGATTCCCTACCGACTGCTTGTTGCATCACTCACCCCGCAGTCGCCGATCGATCGACACAGGAAGATCAGTATGGAAGCGATCCGACCGACGGTGTATCGGACTCCGGGTGACTTTGTCCTGTTTGGTGCCGGGACCACTCCTTCTGATCCCATCGATCGCTATCGCGCGATGGGGCTGGTTTTCCAGGGCGAGATTCCTCGAAACGGATACTGGATCGAATTTGTCCTGGACGTCAATCAGGAACTGATTCAATTCAACGTTAAGACCCGCGACGGAGAGACACCAGTCACGTTAAGTGGTACCCCCGGCTCGGTGATCATTACGACTGACCTGTCAGGACCGAAACCAGACGATGGCACAGAGACGGTCATCTATCTCGAACAGTTGAATGACGGTCCCGCGATGGAATACTGGAGCTTCCTGCGGGCGGATGTGTATGCAATCCTGATCGGCCCGCGACCCCCATCGCATTTCAGCTTTGCCGCAATGGTGGATGAGGTCCATCGCCTGCATCAGCAAACTGCGGATCTGCCGATCATTGTTCGAGTGACTCTGGCGACGAATCAGGACGACGGGATCGTGAGTTATTGCACGACCGACCTGGTGTATCATCCTGCAGAGGGCGATGGGGACGAGTCTTTGGAACCGACACCCTATATTCAGTCGAATTATCTGTTCAGCGATCGTAAGTCGCTTGTCGGTTCTCCACCGAGCCCAGGTCAGTTTGACGATCGCAGTTCACAGCCGTTTTCAACAGGAGCTGCCGATCGGCTTGGCGTTCGGTTGCAGTGGAACAACCCGCGTTCTGCCACACTCGGATTGACACTGTTGACATGGGGTAATGCGAGCTTCCAGGTGGAGATGCGACCGCAGGACAAACTGCTGGAAGGGACTGGCCTGGCCATTGGACACAGAACAAAAAACGCAGGTTACTTGCTTTCGTTTCAAAGTGTGACACTGGCTTCAGGACCCCCAAAATAACTACGTTCCGCTTGACCATTCCACATGCGGCCCCAACGCTGTTCTTTGTCGTGGGCTTGGCCTTATTCATAGCTGTCTCTCCTGCTTCTGATGCGGATGTTTGCGAACGATCGGTTTCCGGTTGTCCGGGAAGACAACCGTTCCGATTGAGTGAAGTTCACCCGTCACTCCGGCAGTTCCGCTGGCAATGAAGTATCCGGTGGAGGAACCATTCGTGAATTCGATTGCCGGTTGCCCTGCGTGGCCGCGAAGATGCCTCCTGCCACGAGAATCGCCAACAGAATCGTGAGCAGAATTTTCCAGACGCTGTAGGGGCGTTCGCCCTGAACTTCGCCTGTGGCCGCATTGATAAACACTTGATGTGTCTTGTTGTTGTATTTGTAAGCCAGCAGCCAGACAGGGAGCAACAGGTGCTTATACGTGATCGCGTCGTAGCGACTGTTCACGGAACTCACGACCTGCGTATCGCCGCCGATCCGCTGGCAGACTTCTCCATGAATCGCAGCATCAATCCGCTGCTTGCCATCCACAAAGCAGTTATCCAGTTCGATGTCGTAGGTCCGTGCCATCAGGCCGGCGAGCAACTGCTGATCGAACGTGACAACCTTGAGCAACGGCCACGGTTCCAGGGCCAGCATGAAATCGCGCCGCAGCCCAGTGTTCGCGAGCACCAGCACATCGTCAAAAAATCGCTGGAAATTCCCGCTGGCCGGATACCACCGCGTCCGGCGTTCCGTGCGTTGATTCTTTCCGGTGCCAACAGTCACGTAATAGTATTCACCTCGTTGTCCGCTGTATGCCGTCAGCGTCATCGAATCGAAGGTGAAGTACGACAGATACACGCCGTTGAATTCTCCTGATGCCCCTTCTTTGCGAAAGCTGTTGGGTGCAAACCAGCGTGAATTTACCCATTGCGTCAGATTCTGCTTTGCATGATTGTGATCAATCTGAAACGGCAGCACACCATCGACAGGAATACGATGCTCTTCGCTTTTGTGCGCTTTTTCAAGCTGCATCGGCGATCCACAGTACGGGCAGAAGGTGCTCGTCAGCGTTCCATAGAATTCGACATTGCCCCCGCACGACTCGCAGCGCAGTTCGCGGTGCGTTGATTCCGCTTCAACGGCGTCGGGGTCGGCGTTGAACTTTTTTGCCTGAGCCTCCTCACGCCACTGCCGGATGTGTTCGAGCATCGCGTGGAAATCCTGTTCGGGCAGTTCGCCTTCCAGTCGCCGCTCGATCTGCTTGACGTGTCCGCAATACGGACACTTCATGGCCTGTTCGCCGATGTGGAATTCCAGGTCTGAGCCGCAGGATTCGCAGGGGAAGATTCGCCCTTCGCCGCCGTCAAAGGTCTGCCCTACGTCACCGGTGCGGACATCTCTGCGAAGAATGTCCAGCGGACCATCGGCGTCAGCATTGCTTTGCTGTTCCGGCATCGCCGCTGAAAACTGCCGTTTGTCAGGTCCGAGTGTCATTGATTTGCAGCCCGAGTTCCTTTAGATCCATCGACGAGGCAAAAGCGTATCAGGTGTGGGGGCGGATGTCAGCAGTGAGATTAATTCACCGCGTCCAATGCTTCTCGATACGGGGTTGCAATAAGAAAGAAGATGCGAAAGATAAAAAAGACGATCAGGATCACAACCGACAGCCAGATCGCCCCGCTGAAAAAGACAGTCAGGCGATTCATCGCGCGGCGGGCTTCGTCGTCGAACAGGTGACTCAGACGGTCCAGTTGCTCGGGCACCGTACCAGTCTCTTCGGCTGTGGCGACCACCTGCAGATACTCCAGAGGAAATAACTGTGACGACGTCAAGGCGTCCGTCAAAGTCTCGCCATCCTTCATTTCCTGCCAGATCATTGGTTCAGCCGCGACGAATGCTCCGTTGGCGGTGGCCTTCAGGCTGCATTCCAGCGACGGACGAATGCTCATGCCCGCCTGTTGAGTCAGTGCGAAACACCAGGAAAAGCGTGAGATGGCAAACG
>JAYTAK010001278.1:0-5808 GCA_043737515.1 Candidatus Kuenenia sp.
CAGCTTGATCGCGGAGATTGCTGCTGTAGCTCAGTTGGTAGAGTACGTCCTTGGTAAGGACGGGGTCAAGGGTTCAAGTCCCTTCAGCAGCTTTTCTGCTTCCGGTTGACTTGTTTTTTGTGTTTTCTGGTTGAGTCGAGTTTAGTCTCGTGAGTTTTGAAACGGATGTGTGGGTGTCTCGCGTGGGGATGCCGAGTTCTTCTTTTGAGATGATTTTGCCGGGCTGCGAGTAGTGTCCTGGCGCAGACTGATCTGGAGTTTGGGTAATGGCAAAGGGTACCTTTGAGCGAACGAAGCCGCACGTCAACGTCGGCACTATTGGTCACATCGACCATGGCAAAACAACGACCACGGCTGCGATTTTGGCGGTTCAGGCTGCAAAAGGTCTGGCGACTGTGAAAGCGTATGCAGATATTGCAAAAGGCGGCACTGTGCGTGACGTCACGAAAACCGTGACGATTGCCGCGAGCCATGTGGAATACGAGACCCTAAACCGTCACTACGCTCACATCGATTGTCCGGGGCACGCGGACTATATCAAAAACATGATCACTGGTGCTGCTCAGATGGACGGTGCCATTCTGGTGGTGTCTGCTGCTGACGGTCCAATGCCGCAGACGCGCGAGCATATTCTGCTGGCCCGCCAGGTGGGCGTTCCGGCTCTCGTTGTGTTTCTCAACAAGTGCGACCTTGTTGATGATGCCGAGTTGCTGGATCTGGTGGAAATGGAAGTCCGCGAGTTGCTGACCAAATACGGCTTCCCTGGCGATGACATCCTGCTGGTTAAGGGTAATGCCCGCGGGGCTTTGGATAATCCTAAGGACGAAAAATTCAGCGCCTGCATTACCAATTTGATGGAAGCTCTGGACAGCTCAATTCCTGAGCCGAAGCGTGCGATTGACAAGCCGTTCATGATGGCCGTGGAAGACGTGTTCTCGATTGAAGGTCGCGGAACTGTAGCGACAGGCCGAATCGAAGCCGGTGTCGTCAAGGTTGGCGAAAAGATCCAGGTGATCGGTCTTCGCGACACGCAGGAAACGACGGTGACTGGCGTTGAAATGTTCCAGAAGACTCTGGATCAGGGAATCGCCGGCGACAACGTGGGCCTGCTGCTCCGAGGCTTGAAAAAAGAAGACATTCAGCGCGGCCAGGTTCTGGCGGCAAACAATTCGATTAAGCCTCACACGTCGTTTGAGGCGGAAGTTTACGTGTTGAGCAAAGAAGAAGGTGGTCGACATACCCCGTTCTTCACCGGCTATCGTCCTCAGTTTTACTTCCGTACGACGGACGTAACTGGCTCAACAAAGTTGCTGGGCGGGGCTGAAATGTGCATGCCCGGTGACAATGTCAAGGTTGAGGTTGAGCTTGGCAAGCCGATCGCCATGGAAGAACAAAGTCGTTTCGCGATCCGCGAAGGCGGCAAGACAGTTGGTTCTGGTGTTGTGACAAAGATTCTGAAGTAGTCTTCAGTGTTGATGAACTTTGGCTGCCTGCCGACGGTTGTTGGCAGGCAGCTTTGCTTTTTTGGCCGCGTTGGTTGCTGGGCAATTCTCTGGGTTCTGGTAAGAAGGTTTTGTCATGCGTGAGTATGTGTGGCTTGAATGCACGGAGTCCGGGCAGCGGAACTACCGAGTGATCAAGGAGACTCGCGGGACGGAGCGGTTGGAGCTGATGAAGTATTGTCCGAAACTTCGGAAGCACACGCTCCATAAAGAGTCGCGCAAGAAATAGGGTAACATGGTCGTTGCGGATTGAACGGGTGTAGCTCAATTGGCAGAGCACCGGATTCCAAATCCGGCGGTTGGGGGTTCGACTCCCTCCGCCCGTGCTTTGGTGTTGGCTGTCACAGGATGTTGATCGCGGGTTTTTGTTCAGTTTCCAGTTGTTGAGCGTCAGATGTCGAGCATGCTTCCAGAACTGTTCCGATTTGGCATCCATAAGTCGAATCAGGGGCGAATGGTTCGCCAGTTTACTTTTTTTGCAATCGTGGTCGTGGCTGCATTCGGGTGCATTACGCTCTCGAATGGTCCTCTGATGTCGTCTGAAAAGAGTATCCAGGTTGGAGTTCCGGCGGCTGTTTGGCTGGTCTGTTGCTGGGTGGCTTTTCGAGTCGTGAATTTTCCACGGTTTGCGGATTTCCTTGTTTCCGTAGAATCAGAATTGGAAAAGGTTACCTGGCCGGGACGTCAGGAAGTCCTGCAGGCGACAGTCGTTGTGCTGTGTACCATGTTTTTTCTGGGCTTGTTTCTGTTTTTGATCGACTTGGTCTGGACTTGGTTGTTCAGCGTTATCGGGTTCACCGAATACGACACCAAGAAATGATTTTGCGTTTATCGGCAAGTTTTCAAACGGTTTGGCTCAGCAGTTGCAATTTGCCTCTCCGCTCATCAGGATACGCGGTTTCGAATTTTTTGCCGGGATTGTTCAGGAGATTTGTCTTCATGGCCAAAGACGCAGTGAGCACGAATTCTGCGGCCAGCGAAATGCTCTGGTTCGTGTTAAAAGTCCAGACGAACCGTGAACGGACAATTCGCGAGGCATTGTTAAAAAAGATTAAGCTGGAGGGTTTGGAAGAATTCTTTGGCGAGATTGTCATTCCTTCAGAGAAGGTTGTCGATACTCGCGGCGGGGCGCCAAAAGAGCATGATCGGAAATTGTTTCCGGGTTATATCATGATTCAAATGGTCCTGAACGATGATACATGGTATCTGGTGCGTGATACTGGTGGTGTTGGGGATTTTGCTGGTGCGGCCGGAAAGCCGATGCCAATGGAGCAGCATGAAGTTGATCGCATGCTCGGCAGGGCTGAACAGCAAGCCACCGCAGCCCCGAAGGTGCGAATTCAGTTTTCATCGGGAGATGTGGTAAAGATCCGCGAGGGGACATTCGAAAACTTCGAAGGAACTGTTGAGGGTGTTGATGAGCACAACGGCAAGATTTCAGTGCTGATTGAGATTTTCGGGCGATCGACACCGGTTGAGTTGGATCATTGGCAGGTTGAGGCGATCTAGTAGTTTTTGTTGTTTTGGTTTGTTGTTTGATCTTAGCGAGTTGGATTGATCGGTCATGGGTAAGAAGCGAGCGGTTACGGCGCAGATTAAAGTGCAGGTAACAGGGGGACAGGCAACGCCTGCTCCTCCCGTTGGTACTGCACTTGGTCCGCATGGCGTGAACATCGGTCAGTTCGTACAGCAGTTCAATGAGAAAACTCGCGACATGATGGGGATCACGATCCCGTGTGTTATTACAGTTTTCAACGATCGCACGTTCGAGTTCGTGCTGAAGAGCCCCCCTGCGGCAGTCTTGTTGAAGAAGGTTGCGGGAGTGGCAAAGGGGTCCGGGAATCCACTCAGGACTAAGGTGGGCAGTGTGACGACAGCTCAACTGGATCAGATTGCAAAACAAAAGTACGAAGACTTGAATGCATCCTCGCTTGAGCAGGCCCGCAAAATGATTGCAGGCACCGCGCGGAGCATGGGGATTGAAGTGATTGATTAGTTCCCGACGTGTCTCGGGGTGTGGTTCAAAAGTGGTCCTGATTGACAAGATTCGGGTGTGAAAAATGGCAGGTCAGTCGAAACGAATGAAGGCACTGTCCAAGAAGGCGGCTGGGTTGGGTGTTCTTGGTTTGCCGGATGCGGTCAAGGCTCTCAAGGGCCTTGAAGACGGGTTGCCAAAGGCGATCAAGCGAATCGGATTCGACCAAACCGTCGAGATTGCGGTTCGACTCGGTGTTGATCCGCGTCAGGCGGATCAAATCGTGCGTGGCTCGATCGTACTGCCGCATGGCATCGGAAAATCTCAGCGTGTGATCGTTTTCGCTCAAGGTGAAAATGTCAAGATCGCTCAGAATGCCGGAGCGGATGTTGTTGGTGGTAAGGAATTGGCTGACAAAATTAAAGACGGCTGGCTGGAATTTGATGTGGCGATCGCGACGCCCGACATGATGGGTGTGGTTGGACCCTTGGGCCGAGTGCTTGGTCCTCGTGGTTTGATGCCAAGTCCGCGTGCTGGCACAGTGACGCAGGATGTTGCCAATGCCGTGCGTGAATACAAGGCTGGTAAGGTTGAATTTCGAGTAGACAACGGTTCCAACGTGCATTGCGTCGTGGGGCGGATGTCATTCGATGCAGACAAGTTGACGGAGAATATCGAATCGCTGCTGAGCTTCATTCGCAGTCTGAAGCCCAGTGCTTCTAAAGGCGTTTATGTTCGCGGTGTCGTAGTTTCCGCAACCATGATGCCTGCAATTCTGGTAGCCGTTTAGGCTGAGGATTGTGGGTTTGGATTTAGTGAGTTTGTTTTTGCGGTGAGTTGTCAGCAATGGGTCGTCACGTTAAAGACATGGTAATTTCGGATATCCAGTCACGAATTGGAGATGCGAAGGATTTCATCGTCGTCGATTGCTCAAAAATGGATGCAATCTCTGCGAATCGGTGGCGATTGGGTCTTCGCAAAGATCGTATTACGGCTCTGACGGTAAAGAATTCCATCGCAGCGAACGCGCTGAAGAAAAAAGGAATCAGCGGGCTGGAGACAATTCTGGCGGGGCCTTCGACGCTGCTGTGGGGTGCTGACGACGTCGTGGCATTGTCCAAAGCGGTAACGAGTTACGCAAAAGAGATTCCAAAACTTGAAATCAAAGGTGGCAGTGTGGAGGGTCAGGCCCTCAATGCTGCTGCTGTCGATAGTCTCAGCAAGAGTGCTGGCCGTGTCGAAACGATCGGTCAGATTGCAGGATTGATGCTGGCTCCCGGAAGGCAGTTGGCTGGTTGTCTGCAGAGTTCAGGTGGTCAGTTGGCTGGCCAGTTGAAGACTTTGTCTGAGAAAGAAACTTCTGAGTGATTCAGCGGCTTGGTGTTCTGCTGATGTGATTTGTTGTTAACGAAAAGCGTGTTTCCGAAAGAGAAAGGTTCTGGCAATGTCTGCAGAAGCAGCCACTGAATTTGACAGCAAGACAAAAGAGCTTGGCGATAAGATTGTAGGTTTGACCCTGTTGGAGGCCAAGAGGGTTGTGGATTACCTGAAGGAAGTTCACGGCATTGAGCCAGCGGGTGGCGGCGCGATGATGATCGCTGCTGCCCCAGGCGCTGTTGCTGAGGCTCCCGTTGAACAGACGGAATTCAACGTCGTTCTGACAGGTTTCGGCGAAAACAAGATCGCCGTGATTAAAGTGGTCCGCGCTGTGACGGGGCTTGGCCTGAAGGAAGCAAAGGACCTTGTCGAAGGCGTTCCAAAGTCTTTGAAGGAAGGTGTCTCCAAGGAAGATGCAGAGAAGCTGAAGGCCGAAGTTGTGTCGGCTGGTGGCACCTGCGACATCAAGTAATTGATTGTTGCAAAGTCTGTGACAGAGCTTTTCGTTGGCACTGGCCGGGACGATCGTTGATCGTCCCCGGCGGTGGCATTGCCAGTGGTTTGGATTCGTGGCCTCTTGAGGCGCTTATCCGTTAGTGAATGAAGGCTCGGCACTTGGTTTCCAGCGAGCGTCCGGCGTTCCTCAATATTGTGTGGATGGCTCAGAGAAGCAGGCAGCTGTCGAGTTAATCGACAGGTGCCTTTCGTCGCGCGCCGTTTGGCGCAGTGAGCGAGTTGGCAGGGATAGGTGTTGCACGGTACCGCTTTTATCGCGATGGGCAGGAGTTCGGTGCCAGGGATTGTGTCGATTGGGTTTCTTATTTCAGGGTGTTTTGTTGATCGCGAGTTTTGTCACACTCGCGGCTTGCGATCTTTTCAGCGAAGGCAGGGCTCCGTATGCCGATTCCGTCTGTTCGTACTATCGACCAGGACGAAGTTCGAAACTTCGGAAAA
>JAYTAK010001279.1:0-5806 GCA_043737515.1 Candidatus Kuenenia sp.
GAAGAGGGATGCCGCAGCAAAAGAGCCTGATATCGATTAAGGCAATCTCAATGCTTGATTCTGAAGTAGGCCGGACCAAGCGCAGCGCCGTTCCGGCAGGTGTCTGGCAATTGCCGGAACGGCGCTACGCTTGGTCCGGCCTACTTCAGAATCAAGCATTGAGATTGCCTTAATCGATATCAGGCTCTTTTGCTGCGGCATCCCTCTTCCAGGGGATGTCGTGAGCATCCAGCCAGCGGATTGCGATCTGTTCGATGGCATTGTTTTTGTAGCGATGCCATGCGTCCCGCAGGCCGAGCCGATTGAGTGTGCTGTGAAAAAAGCGAAAAGCCCCGCTGCCATGGATTGCTTCCAGCAATTGATCTCTGTGATCGGCGTTATCGACTGAGTCACAGAATTCCCGCATGATCGACCATTCGTGAATCTCAAACTTGCTGGGCAGAGTTGCGAAGTTCGTGCCGGACTCAATTTCGCGAGCCAGCGCGACCATCGTTTCGTCAGCCTCAGAGAGCTGCGACTCATCCTCGTCGTCAGATTCCAGTTTTGCGAATGCATCGTGGGGAATCGACAGAACTTCACCGGTTTGACGATTCACATAGGCTGACCACTCTTCAGGCATCAGCTCAAGTGCTTCAATCACGTCCGAGAGATTGACAGGTTTTGCGGACTTTGAAATCGACATTGATTCTCTTCCTGTTCAGCAAACGTTTAGAGTGTTGTTTTCCTGAGAAGATTTTAGCGTGCCACTTTACGGCAGTCGCGGACCGTGCGAGCAACTTTGTAGCCACGTTCGCCAGAACGTGGGCGATCCAAAGGAAACCCACGCTCTGGCGAGCGTGGCTACGTTGGGTTGCGGGCGAAGCCCGCGCCAAGTACGTAGACAGTCTTTGCTGAACGAGCGGAAGTATCGTAAAAAGAACGCCCGCAGATCAACAGATCCTGTCGAAAAATGTTTGCTCACAGGTTCGCAGCAGTCGTCAGTCCGCAAATTCCCACGCCGTGCGGTAGCTGCCGTTTTTTTCGATCCAGGCCAGCAGCGACTGGAAAAACTTGTCAGAAGCCAGGGTTGAGCTGTCGCCCACGATGATCATTTTTCGCTTCGCCCGTGTGAGAGCGACGTTCATCCTTCTGGCGTCGGACAGAAAGCCGATTTCACCGATGGCATTCGACCGCACCAGCGAAATGACTACCGCTTCCTTTTCGCGGCCCTGAAACCCATCGACCGTATCGATTTCCAGTTGATCATAAATGGCGTTTTCACGCAGCCACCGCACTTGCGCGGCATACGGCGCGATCACGGCAATATCGGACGGGGCCAGGCCGGCTTCACACAACGCATTGACCTGCTTCAGAACCAGGCGACCTTCCTCCGGATTTCGCTTGCTCAGACCTTCCGGTTCCAGTTCTTCCTGCCATCCCGTGCCTGCGGTGTCAATGAATGTCACCGGATCGTCGGAGACAGCATCACCTTGCATCCTCGGCAGATCTGACAGCACATGCCGCCGAACCGATTCATCGGCGATCAGTGTGTCGCCGTAAAAATGCTGCGACGAGAATCCCATGATCGATTCATGCATCCGATACTGCACAGTCAACTGCCGCGTCACGAGATCGCCGTAGTGATTGACCAGACGCTCCATCATGCTGACGGCGTAACCTTCCTTCTTTGCCGCGTCGGACAGAATCGTCGGCGGCAACTGCAGATGATCACCCGCCAGAATGAGCCGATCCGCACGGCGGAGCGGAACCCAGCAACCTGGTTCCACGCTCTGGCAGGCTTCATCAATGACGAGTACGTCGAACCGCAGATCATCCAGAACTGAATCATCAAACGTCGTCGTCGCACAGATGACGCGGGCATCTTTCAGCAAATCCGCGATCGCCTGTTTCTCCAGAATCCGGGCGTGGCGTTTGAGTTCGCGTGCTTCCTGACGCTGCTGGCCGCGCTGTCCCGGTGCCGGTCGGCCACGAGTATACTTAGCTGCCTTCCGTTCAATCTGTTCCGCTTCCCGCATCATCTGATGCACGACCATCATGGCTTCGTGCCGTCCGACGAGGGCATCCAGCGAATGCTGCCGCAGGTCTTCTGACACCCGCGCGGGATGTCCCAGTCGCACAGCGGGCTCGCCGATCGCCAGTAAGCGTTCCAGCAGATTATCAACCGCCGTATTACTCGGAGCACACGCCAGCACTCGCTGCCCTCGCGCGACGAGCAGTCGAATCACCTCCACGATCGTTGTGGTTTTACCGGTTCCAGGCGGTCCATGAATAATGGCCAGATCGTTCGACGAAAGTGCATGTCGGATGGCATCGTGCTGCGACGGATTGAGTCGCTGTGAGATGTCGGTCGGCGGCTTCATCGTTCGGTGAAATGTCGGTTCGCGTGTACCCAGCAGCAGATCTCGAAGCTGTGCGTGACGCCCCGAAGCTTTCGCAGCGCCCTGCAATGCGGCGGCCTGGCGTTTGCGAGTGACTTCGTCCGGAGACAGATCAAGGCGAAAGCGATCGCTCGACGGCCAGTCATCGACGGCGACTTCCAGCGAATCAACGCGACGAGCACTCACGACGCCCTGCAGGGATTCCGCAGCCTCGTCACGATTGTCCGACAACAGAATCGGGCTGCCGACTTTGAATCGATTCCACGGCAACCGATCAGGCGACCGTCGTTTGGCCAGCGTAATCAGATATCGCCCGCCGAGACCGGTGGTATGAGTCCGGATGACAAGATCCAGCAGCGTTTCGCCTGTGCGTTCAGCGGTGTCCGAAGACTGAGCCTTTCGCCGCTGAGCCAGCCTCTCGCGTTCCGCCTCTCCCTCCATCTCAAGCCAGCGGTGCATACTGGAAAAATGTTTGTCAGCCAACAACGGTCGCTTCGCGGAGAACTTCATTCAGGAACCAGAACATGAGAGAGTAGAATACAGTGGAGTCACTGCATTCTACTCTGCGCGACTATGAATGAGGCATGCCTTGTCGCAGAACTGCGGCATTTTCCCATGCCAGAGCCACGGTTGGCGTTTTGATTCGGGATCTGTGTGTCGCTGAAATAGGAGACTTCGGACTTTCCGCGAACGGTTCAGATCCCGAAGAAACCTCCACCGGCGCTCTCCGTGCCACCGACACGGTGACGGAATCGGCGCCAACTGGAGCTGACTCTTGCAAACTGGCTTTGCTGCAGCAGATTCCAAACCCACTGATCCGTCTCCTGAAGTCTGGCGGCAAGAATCCGCGCGACGTTGTTGACGAGCCTGAGCGCAACGCCCTGGTTGGTCTCAAAGATTTCATTGAACGCGACCCGGTCCAGCGACAGGAGTGAGACAGAATCCGACGCGCAACTGGCCGACATCGTGTGCGATGTCTCTGAGAAGAACGTGCTCTCACCAAACACGCCGCCTGGATTCAGCGTCACCACCGAAGATTCTTCAACCGGAAGTTCCGGCAGGACCACTTCCACATCACCGGCAAGCACAACATAGATGGATTCCGACGGATCACCCTTTGAAAAGATCTGTGTCCCGCGTGCCATGTTCGTGATGCGGCAAAGGCTGACAACCTGTCGAATCTCTGCAGACGTAAAGTTCTCGAACAACATCACATTCATAAGGAATTCAACAGGCACGCCCTCAATGAGATTGTCTCCCGAAAATTCCAGAACTGCAGATTCCTTTTCCAGCAGGACCAGCGTGTTTCCTGCTCCGTCTGCCGTGACTCCGCAGATCTCCCGAACCGGCAACCACCCGTGCGCCAGCAGATCATTCAGCTTGTTGAGTGAATCAGGCCCAAGATGTTCGTATCGGTGAATTTTCATGGTCGCCTCGTCAATGACTATGGTTTTTCGGGAGTCGCAGCGTCAGAGTCTACTGCCTGTCCATCATTTTTTACAGCATCAGACGGGGCCGCTGTGACAGAATTGTCAGCGGGCTGGTCTGACACATCGACCGGAGCCGCGTCCGCCGGAACTGCCACGGCGGCGTGATCCGCAGCGCCTTTCTTCAGCGTTGTCTTCATTTCCTCATACCACGTATGCTCAGGACGATTCAGCAGATCATCAATGACCTTCCGTACGGCTTCGGCCTCGGTCGTCTGGCCCGCTTCTTCGGCCTGATGAGCGATCTCACGAGCCTGCGGAATCAGTTCCTGATAGAACCGTTCGGCCACTTCGTACATGCCGTGCCAGTGCGCATAGTCCGGTGCCATCATTGAAGCCCCATGACGCGCGCGGCGACCTTCGTGATGCCACAGATAGAACCAGGTCCATTCAATCTCTTCGTCGAACTCCTGCTTTGTGATCAACTTCTGCTCCCGCAGGACCGCCATGATCGACTGGCCCGGCTTGGCAAATTTTTCGTTGTAGTTGATCACGAAATCATCGTACTGCTTATAGAACGCATCCACGTAGTTTTCTGTGTGGCAGTGACTGCAGACGTTCTTCATGGCGATGCGTTTGTCCTGCCACGAATGAGCCACCAGCGCCTTACGCTTTTCCGGGTCAGTTTCTTTCACGACATCACCGTTGGCATCGGTGTCCATCACGAGGCTCACCGGCGGTCGATTGGTCCATGAAATTCGCTCGCTCGGGTCATGCGTGACTTTGCCACCGTTGCGACTGTGACCGGACATGTGGCATGTGGCACAGGTCGGTGCCTGGGTGTAATCGACTCCCAGAACCCAGTCTTTAGCATTCAGATTCATGTGGTCATGCAGGTCGCGGAACGCCACGCCATGCTTGGATTCTTCGAAGATCTCTTTCTGAGGATGATCCGGACCCAGATGACACTTTCCGCAGTTTTCGGGCTGGCGGGCACGTCGTGGGGAAAAATCGTGGCGGGAATGGCAGGCGGAACAGGAGCCCCGTGAGCCGTCCAGATTCAAGCGACCGATCCCGGTATTAGGCCAACTGCTGGCCGCCAAAATGGGCCGCCCGGTTGACGCTTTCTTGATCTGTGACACGATCTCCAGATTGGTGGGCTTGCCATTTTCGTCGGGCTTCAGCTCGTCTACCGTGATCAGACTGCCGTCGTTGGCTTCCAGAGCCACCTTGCCTCCATGACACTGTTTGCAGCCAGTATCCACGCTGGCCATGCCATTCACCATTGTGACATCGCGACCGGGCGTGGGTGAATGAGGATTGAACGGAGCCCGCGAACCTTCGACAGTCTCCGCCAGGAAATTATCCAGTGACGCCAGGATGTTCCCGGCTTTCGCATGGTGACTGGCCATGAACTCTTCGGTCTCGGTCTTATGACAGCGTCCGCAGTCGCGAGGAGTCACGACGACGGCGATCATGGCTCCGTAATGATCAAACGCATCCGCATCCTGTTTCTCGGCCTGATGGCACTCCACGCAGCCTACACCTTTGACCGCATGCGTGCTGCCGGTCCAGTGATCAATAATCCCCGGCGAGGATTGCTGATGGCATTTGACGCAGGACTGCGAACTGGTCGGAATCGAGACGTGCTTCGCCCCGCGCCCGGATTCCTGTTCCCGGCGAGTCACCTCCTGCCACTGAACGAAAATCAGCGAGGTAATAAACGCGGCGCTAAGGAGAGCGATAATGGTTTGCTTTGTGCGGATGGTCATAACAATCAATCTTTCAATGAGCCACAACGGCTTCCCAGACAGTCAATCCAATCAGCAGGAATGTTGCGACGATGCCGATGTAAACACTGATCTCTTCGATTCCCGTGACTCGTCGCAGCAGTCGGTCAATCCACGGCCACACAAACATCGCCCCGACAATGAAACCGGAACTGATCACCGCGAACGACAGCGAAAAGAGTTTCAGCCAGCGAAATGAGACGTAGAAAAA
>JAYTAK010001280.1:0-5804 GCA_043737515.1 Candidatus Kuenenia sp.
GACTGTCGTTTGAATCGTTTAACGGCAAGCCGCAGGCGTCGTTGCCGTGTTTCGCCTGCGCCTGCGGCTCGCCGTTAAACGAATTTGCTGACTCTGTGAATCTAAAACGACAGTCTCCAAGACGGATGGGGTCTTCAATGGCGATGTCAAACAGTCGAACTACCCTGGAGTGATTCAGTCATGGCATTTGATCCTCGCAAGCTCACGGTCAAAGCTTCCGAAGCGATTCAGCGGGCTCAGGAACTGGCGGAAAAAAAGCAGCATCGAATTCTTCGTCCGTTGCACCTGTTGAAGTCACTGCTCGACGAAGAAGGGGGGCTGATGACGTCACTCCTGCAGAAAATGGGAGTCAAGCTCCCGCAGTTGCAGAAGATGGTTGATGGCGAACTCGGGAGGTTGCCGCAATCGACTTCATCGACTGGGGAAGGCGTGAATGCCGGCCCTGAGGCAATGAAGGTGCTGAATGCCGCGAAGAAACAAGCGGACACTATGGGCGACGAATATACGTCCACCGAGCATTTTCTGATCGCATTGACGCAGGTTGAAGACCAGGCAAAACGTCTGTTGCAACTCAACGGCGTCGATGAAAAAGATTTGCTGGAAGCGGTGAAAGGCATTCGAGGGGGACAAACTGTGCAGGATCAAAACCCGGAAGACAAGTTTCAGGCGCTGGAAAAATATGGCAAGGATCTTGTCGTGCTGGCCCGCGAAGGCAAAGTGGACCCCGTCATCGGGCGCGATACAGAAATCCGCCGCGTGATCCAGGTGCTTTCGCGACGCCGCAAGAACAATCCCGTACTGATCGGGGAACCCGGCGTTGGAAAAACAGCCATCGTGGAAGGGCTCGCGCACCGCATTGTGCTGGGCGATGTCCCGCAGAATCTGAAGAACAAACGCGTGTTTGCGCTCGACATGGGCGCGTTGGTGGCGGGGGCGAAATATCGTGGTGAATTCGAAGACCGACTGAAGGCCGTGCTGAAGGAAGTGCAGGCGTCGAACGGACAAATCATCCTGTTCATCGACGAACTGCACACTGTCATCGGCACCGGCAATTCGGAAGGTGCAATGGATGCTGCCAATCTGCTCAAACCCGCCTTGGCGCGCGGCGACCTGCACTGCGTCGGGGCGACCACGCTGGATGAATACCGCAAGCATATCGAAAAAGACGCGGCGCTTGAACGACGATTTCAGCCGGTCATCGTCCAGGAACCCAATGTGGAAGACACGATTTCGATTCTTCGCGGCCTGAAGGACCGCTACGAAAGTCATCACGGCGTACGCATCACCGACGACGCCATCATTGCCGCTGCAACCTTGTCCGACCGCTACATCAGCGACCGTTTTCTCCCCGACAAGGCGATCGATCTTGTTGACGAAGCAGGCAGCCGTCTGCGTATGGAAATCGATTCGATGCCGGTCGAAATCGACGAGGCCACTCGGCAGTTGACGCGGATGCAGATTGAAGCCGCAGCCCTCGACCGGGAGACCAGCGAAGAAAGCCGCGAACGCTTGCAGGACCTGAAGCGACAGATTGCCGAACGAGAAGAATCTACGAACCAGTTGAAAGCGCGCTGGGAAATGGAAAAGGCGGCAATTTCCGGCATCTCGCCGCTGCGGGAAAACATCGAACGCCTGCGCACGGCTTTTCAGCAGGCGTTTTCGCGGGCTCAACAAACGATGCGGAACGAGGACTTCGTGGATGCTCAAAAGACCGAGCAACAGCTCAAGGATGCCGAGAAAAAACTCAAGGAGATGGAAGCAAAGTCGGCTGAACTGAATACCAACAAAGAAAACCGGTTATTGCGCGAAGAAGTCACTGAAGAAGACATTGCCCGAGTCGTCAGTCTCTGGACGGGCATCCCTGTCTCCCGCATGATGCAGGGCGAACGCGAAAAGCTGCTGCGGATGGAAGACGATATCCACAAGCGCATGATCAACCAGCACGAAGCCGTGGAAGCGGTTTCGAACGCCGTGCGGCGGGCTCGCTCGGGCATGGGCGATCCGAATCGCCCGATCGGTTCATTCATGTTTCTCGGCCCCACGGGCGTCGGCAAGACCGAATTGTGCAAGGCGCTTGCCCACTTCATGTTCGACGATGAACGCAACATGGTGCGTATCGACATGAGCGAATTCATGGAGCGCCATAGTGTTGCCCGTCTGATCGGCGCGCCTCCTGGATATGTCGGATACGAAGAAGGCGGTCGACTGACGGAAGCCGTGCGTCGCAATCCGTATTGCGTGATTCTGCTGGACGAAGTTGAGAAGGCTCATCGAGATGTGTTCAATATCCTGCTGCAGCTTCTGGATGACGGTCGGCTGACCGACAGTCAGGGCCGCACCGTCGACTTTACAAACACGATTGTGGTGATGACTTCGAACATCGGAAGTCAGGCCATCCAACAACTTTCCGGCGAGGCCGATGAAAAGGAAATCCATAATCGAGTGATGGATGCCCTGCAGAAACACTTTCTGCCGGAGTTTCTGAATCGCGTGGACGAGGTCATCGTGTTCCATCCGTTGGGCCGCCATGAAATCCGTGAAATCGTGGACCTGCAATTGCAGCGTCTGAACGGCCAGTTGGAAAAGAACGGCTACAAACTGGAAGTTTCCGACAAAGCCAAACAACTGCTCGCCAATGAAGGCTACGATCCGGCGTATGGGGCTCGCCCGCTGAAACGCGTCATCCAGCAGCGTCTGCAAAACGCACTGGCGAACGAACTGCTGGCAGGGACATACACGGTCGGGGATACGATCGAGATTGACGCCGCTCAGGACGGGTTCGTGTTTTCGAAAAGATCAGGCGAGCGGGGGAAGTAAATCCCCTGATGTTCCGTCTGGGAATAACACGGGCGTTTAGCCCTGATGGCACATAGTTCAGTTCGAAAGTCTAAGTAGGCTAAGCTGGCGGGCAACGCCGTGAACTAAATGGATATCCGTTGTGCAACGGCCCAACGGGCCAGCCCTATGTCAGCCCGGGGCAACGCCCCGGGTTCGATCAGCGACAGGACAAGAAACCCCAAAGGGGTGGCCCTAAACCCGCAATTCATGTTAGGGCCGCCCCGTTGGGGCTTGGGATTTCGCCATCATCTGATTCCTGGGGCGTTGCCCCAGGCTGACATAGATCCGACCCGTTGGGCCTGAACACACCGATCTCAGCGTTCAATATTCCGCAGTTGCTCTTCATTCGCGTTTTAGGCTTCCAACCTGTTATGGCAGGTGCGCCCTGGGCTGTAGCCGCGGCTGGCGAGTTTGTGAATTTGTAGGGTGTGACAAGCGGCAGCGCAGGCACACCATGTCTAAGATTCGGTGTGCCTGCGCGTTGCTTGTCACACCCTACAGACTGCGCAGCCAGAGGCGTCACCTACATGACTGGCAGAATTCCGATTTTCAGATTGGTCGGGTGGTCTGACGATCGGAAGACTCGATGAGTGGCTTTCTGAAAATCGTCCGGCTTCGCGAAGTAAATATTGGGCACGTACTTCTGCGGATTGCGATCGACCAGCGGAAACCATGTGCTCTGAATCTGCACCATCAGGCGATGACCCTTTTGAAAACGATGCAGCACGTCCAGCAGTTCGAATCGGATGCGTGTGGGCTCACCCGGAACAAAGGGTTCCGGTTTCGCATAGTCGTTTCGAAACCGGCCGCGGATGACTTCGCTGCGAATCAGCATCTGGTAGCCTGCGAGCGGCGTGGATTCTGGAGCATCCGGACGCACATCGATCAGTTTGACAATCCAGTCAGCGTCGGTCCCGGTTGTTGAAACCCACAGGTCCGCTTCGATGGGGCCAGCCAGCACAGTGTCCTCGGTGAACGGCTCCGTTTGATACGTCAATACGTCCGGTCGCCGTGAAGCGAATCTCTGGTCATCGACCATGTACTCGATCGTCATTCTCGGAGTGACGATTTCACTGTATGGCACAGGCTTGTTCGGATCGCTGACAAATTCGTCATTGGATTCATTATTCTCTGCGGCTGGCTGGCCGTCCGGAGCGGTCCAGGCCAGTTTTCCACCGTCGTGCAAAAACAGTTGCTTTGGTTCTGTCGTGCGCGGTGGCCAGTGGTCGAAGGTTCGCCACACATTCGAACCTGTTTCAAAGACCGTGGCTTCAGCCGGTGCCGGAACGTCTTTGTCTTTGAGATATTTTTCGAAGAACGGCAACTCGATTTCTGCTCGATAGAAGGCCGATGTCTTTGAGCCGAACGTCACGTTTCCGAGTTTGTCGCCGTCGACAGAAGCCCAGCCACCGTGATGCCATGGGCCAACGACCAGCACACTGTTCACGTTCGAATTCTGCTGCTCAATGGACTGATAAGTTTTGAACGATCCGTAAAGATCTTCCGCGTCGTACCAGCCGGTGACAGTCATCACAGCAGGAGCCACGTTCTTCAGATGCGGAATCAACGCCCGCTTTTGCCAGAATTCGTCGCGATTGGGATGTTGCATCATTTCCTGCCAGAACGGAATCGTACCTTTCAGGTAGAGCTTGTCGATGTTCTCGATCGACCCTGCTTCCAGAAACATCTTGTAACCATCCGGCGACGGATAGATGTACGGTTTTGCCGCTTCGGTTGTCGGCGAGGATCGCTCGGTTGCGTTGCCGCTCAGCCACTTAAACGCATGGGCCAGAAAAAATGAACCGTGGTGCAGGAAGTCGTCAAAGTACCAGTCGCCAACCGGTGCCTGCGGCGAAACCGCCTTGAGCGCCGGATGGGCGTCGATCATGCCGGCAGCGGCGTAGAAGCCAGGATATGAAATCCCGTACATGCCGACGCGACCGTTATGGTTCGGCACATTCTTCAGGAGCCACTCGATGGTGTCGAAGGCATCCGAACTCTCATCAACATCTGTCGGTTTCGTCTTGTTGGGCAGGTGCGGCGTGACCTGTGTAAACGTGCCTTCGGATGCAAATCGTCCCCGTACATCCTGATTGACGAAGATGTAGCCGGCGGTGATAAAGAGTTCGCTCGGCCCCAGTTTTGACGGATACTTATCCTCACCATAGGGAGCGACATTGTACGGCGTGCGTTTCATCAGGATCGGATACGTCTTTGTCGTATCGTTTGGCGTAAAGACTGACGTCATCAGCTTGACGCCGTCACGCATCGGCACCATGTACTCGTGCTTCGTGTAATGCAGCCGGATGTAACTTTCTGATTGCTGAGTCTCCTGAGCCCCCGCAACGGCGAGACTACAACACAGGATCAGCGTTGTGTTTATGAAGATTCTCATACGGATGCAGTTCCTGAAATTCCAATTTCGATGTGCGGCGCGCAGTGCGCCGGTCAGAACGTGCCTCGTGTGAATGAGTTCGACCGGGACACTGGTTGATATTACGCTGTTCACACTGCGAGACACAAGCGACCGCTGTTTGCGGTTGAGGGTCGGTCAGTTGTCGATGCGCCGATTCGGCGAGCCGCTGGGCGTCAGCCCAATGGCACTTGGCTTAGAAAGTAGCAGGCACTTTCCAAGTGCCGTAGCCTTTGAAAACGGGCGAAACGGCGGACACGGTCAACTCACCAGAGTAGAAAGTGACAAGTAGTTTGTCGGAAGCCATCCATTGCAGGATCAGTCAGTATCTTCCAGGCTTTGCCGGGGCGGGAACGTCCATTTTGAACGTCGCCAAATCGCCTGACTGTTTGAGTCGTGTGCCCCTTCAATCCCTGCTAAACTCGCAACATAAACAGAATCTACATAGAGACATCAATCGTAGGGTGCGTGAAGCGGAGCGTAACGCACCATTTGGGGAAAGCGTGAGAAACTGGTGTGTTTCGCTAGCGCTGCACACACCCTACATGAATCA
>JAYTAK010001281.1:0-13395 GCA_043737515.1 Candidatus Kuenenia sp.
CCGGGGTTGGAGGGCGCCAGCCCGAAACCCCGGGGCTTCCTTCGCTCCGCTCAGTCCAGCCCCGGCCACCCGATCCATCAAAGCACGACTGACCGAGCAATAGGTCGCCAGCGACAAGACTATTCCACGGTCACGCTCTTGGCCAGATTGCGAGGACGATCGACGTTGCAGCCGCGCAGCAGTGCCACATGGTACGCCAGCAACTGCAGTGGAATGGCACAGACCAGTGGTTGCAGATACTCCTCCACGTCCGGCACATAAATCACATCATCCGCGACCCGCGCGATGTCGGTGTCGCCTTCGCAGGCAATGGCGATGATCGGCCCCTTGCGAGCCCTGATTTCTTCCATGTTGCTGACGACTTTTGGATAGATGCCGCCGCGAGGAATCACGAAGACGCTCGGAGTCTGTTCATCGACCAGCGCGATCGGGCCGTGTTTCATTTCTGCGGCCGGATAGCCTTCGGCATGAATGTAGCTGATTTCCTTCAGCTTCAACGCACCTTCCAGCGCGACTGGAAAATTATAAAGTCGGCCAAGGTACAAAAAGTTATTAAAACGGAAGTACTTGTCGGCCACTTCACGCACTCGGTCGTGGCACTTAAGCGTCTTGCTGACTTTGTCCGGCATGTCCCGCAGTTGACCAATGATGCGGCGACCTGCCGGATATGACATGTGTCGCATCCGCCCCAAATACAGCGCCAGCAGAGTCAGCACAGTTACCTGTGATGTGAACGCCTTTGTGGAGGCCACACCGATTTCCGGGCCGGCGTGCAGATAAATGCCGCCGTCGGCTTCGCGGGCAATGGTGGATCCGACGGTGTTGCAGATGGCAAGTGTGGGGTGTCCTTTGCGTTTGCATTCGCGCAGCGCGGCAAGCGTGTCGGCTGTTTCACCGCTCTGCGTGATCGCGAAGACAATCGTTCGATCGCTCATCGGGGGATTTCGGTAACGCAGTTCGCTGGCATATTCGACTTCCGTCGGAACCCGGGCAAATTCTTCGAGCAAGAACTCCCCTACCAGCCCTGCGTGCCAACTGGTGCCGCAGGCCGTGAGCACAATTCGATCGACGCGTCGCAAGTCCTTCGCTGTCAGATTCAAACCGCCCATGACCGATGTTGCTTCATCAGAATCCAGGCGACCGCGGAGTGCGTTCTCGATGGTCTGCGGTTGTTCGAAGATTTCTTTCAGCATGTAATGTTCGAAGTCGCCGAGTTCTGTGTCGGCAGAGACTTGTTCGAGCACGCGAACATTTGGAAACACGCTGCCAGTCTTGCGATGATCGATCCGCAATCCGGATGGCTGCAGGACGGCCACTTCGTTGTCAGACAGGTACACGACCTCTTTGGTATAGCCGACCAGCGGACTGGCATCGCTGGCCAGAAAGTATTCATCCTTGCCGACACCCACGCCGATGACAAGCGGGCTTCCGCAGCGAGCGGCAATGACGGTGTCGGGACAGTCACGGAATATGATGCCCAGTCCATATGTCCCCTTGAGTTTTTCCAGTGTCAGTTCAACCACCTGCAGGCAGGTTTCGATGTCAGAGGGGTCTCCGCCGAGCTTGACCTGTTCTTCGAGATTGTGCGCCAGGAGATGAGCTGCGACTTCGGTATCCGTCTGTGAATGAAACACGAATCCCAATGCCATGAGTTGTTTGCGAAGCGTGTCGTAGTTTTCGATAACGCCATTGTGAACGATGGCAACTTCGCCATTGCCGCCCAGATGAGGATGCGAATTCTGGTCAGTGGTCGCCCCGTGCGTGGCCCAGCGAGTGTGGCCGATCCCAACATGGCCGCGAACTGGCTTCGACTGCAGCAAGCCTGCCAGTTCGAGAACGCGGCCAGCTTTTTTGCGTACCGAAAATCGACCTTCGTGCAGAACCGCAATCCCTGCACTGTCGTAGCCTCGGTATTCAAGCCGATGCAGACCTTCCACCAGAAGATCCGACACGGAACGAAATCCAACGTAACCTACAATTCCGCACATCGCACAGTCCTTTGGTAATCGAATGGACTTCGCCGACAACAGAATCGACTGCCCTCGAAAGATCCATCCGCAACCTAGATGAATTGTCCGTCCCAGGTCAACGTTGATTGCCGGCAATCGCTGGCGGTTAAGGAATTCCGCGTGCGTTAACGTCAGATCAAATGAATTGATCTCGTCTGAAAATGAGTGCTGCGGCGAAAACTGCCGGTAAACTGGTGACGACGTGTTTTGATGTGCTAAAGGATGGCTTTTAGGTTAGACTGGGGCGACGCAGATGTTGGCATTTCAACTGGAGTTTCTACTTTATGCAAATCACAAATTTTTTGCCGGGTATGAACCCATATCTTCAGGCCCGTTGGCCCGATGCGCATACGGCGTTGATCGGATATATACGCGAAGTCCTCAGTGATAAACTGCCGAGCGACTTGGCCGTGGTTGCTGAGGAATCGATTTCCATCGACTTCGATATAGAGTCCGATATTCGTATGCGCGCCGACGTGGCTGTTGTCGAACAACAGAGGATTCGATTCCCTGATTCAATTCCGATGCAACAAGACACATCGACTCTGACGCTTGCCGAGCCGGAGACGATTCGTGTTTCGCCAACGCAGCGATGGTTGGAGATTCGCGACATCGACAATCACCTGGTGACCCTGATCGAACTGCTCAGCCCGAGTAACAAGACTCTCCACGCTTCAGTCAGTATCGCGATGCGTCATGAACACCTTATTCGAAGTGGCGTCAACGTTGTCGAAATCGATCTGATTCGTGGTGGCCTTCGAACGCTCCCCGATCAGTTGAATGCGGAACTCCGTGAAACGCCTTCGCAGACGATGTATCTGATCGTTGTCGGGAAAGCTCATTGTCCGGACGAGCGTCAAGTTTACTATTGTCCGCTCCGGGAGCGATTGCCCGCGTTCGCGGTGCCGCTGCGAAAAACCGACGCCTCTGTACCTCTGGACTTGCAACCGCTCATTGATCGCTGTTACCAAACTGGTCGATACTGGCAATTGAGCCAACGACCGCTCCCACTGCCAGTTTTGGCCGACGAAGAACTGGCATGGATCAATCAACACCGTACCAATGCTGGATTAATCTCGTGACCCTGGAGTTACTTTCAATGTGACTTCTTTGCCGTCACGCAACACGGCGATTTCAGTTTCCTGTCCTGATTTCAGTGCTTCAATGGCATACGTGTAGTCGTAGATATTCTCAATCGCCTTGCCGGCAAGTTTGATGATGACATCACCGCCCTTGACTCCTGCGAGCTCAGCAGGTCCGCCCTTGGCAACGCCGGACAGCATCACGCCTTTGATGTCCGACTGCGCGTAGTCCGGCACGGTCCCGAGGTAGGCTCGCAAGGCAGCGCGGCGCTGACCGTCTTTCGGGCGTTCCTGCGCCACATAAATCGGCGGTTGCTCGGTGGCGATCAGGTGTCGGCAAACCAGACTCATCAGGTTGGCGACTTTGGCGATGCCTTCGTAGTTGAGTTTTTCCGGCGTATCCCGAGGCGTATGGTATTCGCTGTGGTTGCCCGTGAACGCAGACAGAATCGGAACACCGTGCAGGAAGAAGACACTCGCGTCGGTCGGGAGATAGCTGTCGTCCTGAAGTGTGAGCGAAAGGCCGAGCGGCACGTTGGCCTGTTCAATAATCTTTTGCCATGCTGCCGACGAACCAATCCCCTGCAACACCAGTTTCTCCTGCAGCCGACCGACCATGTCCATGTTGAGGCAGGCGGCAATGTAGAGACTCAAGCCGCCGGTATTCGGCCCGGCAGGGTCTTCGGCTTTCTTTTCTGACTGATCAGCATCGCCAGCGTTGCCTTCCACGGCTGCCGCATGTTGCGAGAACATGGTTTCGAGATTCTTCACGTAATGACTGGAACCCAGGAGTCCCAGTTCTTCACCGGACCATGCCGCGAACACAACGTCGCGACTCCCGTGAAGTTTCCCAGCATCCTTCGCAAGCGCCATGGCTTCGGCGATCTGCATCATCGCCGAGACACCCGAAGCGTTGTCGTCAGCTCCGAAGTGAATCTGAGACTGCTCGTCGCCGCGCGCAAGCGAGTTGCCATTGGGACCGGTGCCCAGATGATCGATGTGCGCTCCGACCACGACGATCTGGCCTGCCTGAGATTCGTTGATCTGTAATCGTCCCAGCACGTTGCGTCCGGTTTTCTTTTCCTGCTGGATGTCGATGCTGGCTGAAATCTTCAGTCCATCCAGCGGGAAGCCCATCGCCGGTTCTCCGGAATCCATCTTCTGCTGCACGGAAGCCAGATCTTTTCCGCGTTCTGTGAACCAGCCGGCAGCGACGCGGTCTGTGACACTGATCACGGGTAGTCCGGAACCCGCCAGTGATCCGTCAAACTGCAGCGGAACAAGTTGTTCTTTCACGCCCGATGTCGGGCCGCTCACAATGATCAGTCCTCGCGCGCCCATGTCGCGGGCCTGCATGGCTTTAAACCGCAGGCTGGAGAAGCGAATGAAGTGCTGTCGCTGTTCCGGAGTAAAATTCTCCGGCATAAATCGAAAGGCGACGACCCACTTGTCTTTCACGTCCAGATGCACAAACGAATCATACTCTTCGACGCCTTCCGCCGCCGGAGCCCGAATGCCGTAGCCAGCAAAGATCACGTCCGATGCTTCAATGCTTGCGGAATTCGAAAACGCCAATGGACGCCAGTCGTTTTCCAGTGTCAGTGGTTCAGCGGCTGTCTTCTTGTCACCGGCAACGCTTTCAACAGTCAAAACGTTGTTCAGGCCTGCTGAAACGCCGGACGTGAATTCAAACTCCTGAAAGTAGGTGCCGTCGTCGCCCGCAGGCAGCAGCCCCATCGTCTCGAAGTTCAAGGCCACATAGTTCGTGGCAAGTTGCTCGCCCTTTGTTCCTGTCAGTCGGCCACCTAGTTGCGGACGGCACAGAAATTCGACATGGCGCACCGCGTCGGCCGGAGCAAAATCACCGCGAGCTTCAGGCGTTAGCGCCATCACACGCCTGGCCTCGGCTTGCGACGGCGCGGCAGGGGAAGCTGGTTTCAGTTCGAGCAATTCCAGCGATCGTGCGTGATCCCAGTCGGCCATGAAGATCTGCGATTGCTTTGTCACCGTGCGGTTCGTGGTCCATGCAAGGTGATCGCCGTCCGGGCTGAAAACCGGGAGACCGTCAAATCCTGGCGTGTAACTCACGCGGACCGGTTCATGTTTGCCCGCAGCATCGACCATGTAAAGTTCGAAATTCGCAAATCCATGGCGGTTCGTGGTGAAGATCAGATACTGCCCACTCGGATGATAGTACGGAGCCCATGACATCGCAGCCAGATGCGTCACCTGCTGTTGATCACTGCCGTCGATATTCATCGTCATGATCTCGGCCGTCGCGCCGTTTTCAGCGAACCGTCGCCAGCAGATGCGATTTCCGTCCGGGCTGAAGAACGGGCCACCGTCGTAGCCTGCGGTTGTCGTCAGACGTTTGACGTCCGACCCGTCAGCCTTCATCACGTAGATTTCATTGGCCCAGGCAGGATCGGTTTCGAAGGCCGCCCGCTGTGCTGCCGTCAATTCCTGTTCGTATGCCGATCGGTTTGAGGCGAAGGCAATCAGCGATCCGTCCGGCGACCACGAGCCTTCCGCGTCGTACCCACGAGCATCTGTGAGCTTGCGATACTGTTTTGTCGCCAGCTCATATTCATAGATCTCATAGAACTCATCATAGTCCCATGAGTACCTTCGTTCTTTGCCGGACGCTCGGAGTTCGATCTCTTCCTGCTGCTCCTGTTCCGCAGATGGGTCATCCTGGGTCGAGGCGAAAAGAACTTTTTCCCCGTTCGGATGAATCCACGCGCAGGTTGTCTTGCCGGTACCGGGTGAGATGCGTTGAGTGTCACCGCTGTCCAGATCCATCAGATAGATCTGGAAGAACGGATTTCCAGGTTCACGCTCGCTCTGAAAAATCATCTGACGACCGTCGGCGCTGAAGTAGCTTTCTCCGGCACGGCGACCTTCGAACGTCAACTGGCGAGTGCGTGTGATGAGCCTGGCTTCGAGTGCGATGGCTTCGGCAGGGGCCGTTTCGGTGATGTCGGCGATGGCAGTCTGAGCCAGAGCGGTCTGAGACGTGATCAACAGGGTTGCGGCCACGGCGGCAGCCAGAAGGAAGCCAGATATTCGAGCGGAGCGGGGAAAACTGGTCACGGCAAGTCCTTGGGCAAAAACGAAACAGCCCGCGAGGCAAGAAACCGCGCGAGCTGTTGAGGTATTACAATGAGTGGCTTGGGTTTGCCAAATCTGCGTTTCCTGTACCTTGGACATTCTTGTCCGAGTTCCTGTAGCTTGGACATTCTTGTCCGAGTCCCTGCCAGAAATCCTGCCACTGGCAACGCACTCATGCAGCACCAGAATCTTCGGCTTCGACGATATCCTTTGGCCAGCCGACGGACATGAATGTCCATCCTACAGAAATCGCCCTTTCAGTTGTGTTCGGGCAGCGCGAACGGATCAGTCGCCACTGGCTTTGTGATGGCTCCAGAGCGAATGAGGCGTACAGGAATTCTGCGAGTCACCACCGCACCGTTTTCGATGACCTGGATTTTCTTCAGGTTCTGACGGTAGACGCGTTTGCTGATGCCAGTGGTTTTTCGACCGTTACCGCCCAGATACTTGGCCTTGCCGCGTTCGACCTTTTTGTTTCCACGACCAGGTTTCAGATCACCGTACAACTCCATCTGAGCCGCACGCTTGATGCGCTTATTCTTCTTGAGGGTACTCATGCTACAACACAGTTTCTGATCAGGAGGTTAGGGCGTTCCCAGTTGAGAGGGCGAAGGATAATCGGATATCCGTCCCAGTTCAATTGAGTTTTGAACGTGGGAATCGCACAAATACCGGTTTCTTCAACAAAAAAGCGAGGTTCCTAAAAGGAACCTCGCCCCGAGGTTTTGCAAAAACTCAGTATTTTCAGAACTACTTGGCCTCTTCATCGGTGCCTGGCAGTTCACCTTCTTTGATCAGGTCACCAAAGGTCTTGCCATCGGTCTTGCTCTTTTCGGCTTCTGTCTTTGTCAGAGCCTCTTTGATTTTCGCTTCGTCAGTTTCCATCTTCTTTCCCAGCTTGCCAGCCAATGCGAGGCCGTAGTTGTTTCGCTTCGTCTTTTTCGCATTGTCGGTGCTAGGATGGCAGACCGCGCAACCCAGTTTGCCGTCCGTGCCTTTCTTCTTGGCAAGGTCAGGATAGGTTGAGTTGAGAACGTCTTTGTACTTTGGGCGAGCTGTTGCTTCGCCGCCAGTGACGACCAACATTGAAGCAGCCAGTAAACCAGCTACCACAAAACGCACAGAATTCTTCACAGTCAGCATTAAAACCTCCAGAAAACGATAGATGCAATGTCTGCCACCACGGAGCGACACATTCTTCGGCGAATCGAAGTAGAAATCAACACACCCTTCGAACAATGCTCCGTACTTTGACCGTTTTTACGGTTGCGGTGGTCGCTTTGTCAACCGTCCGGCGCACCCGAATCATATTCCGTTTTTCACATGACTCACTCGGTTATCGTGTTTTTCCCTGAAAACGCTCTGAAAACTGGCTGAACGCCGTGTTGCAGGTTTTGATAAAATGGGGCGAATGAGTTGCGAGAGACAGGTTGTGATGAGCAAAACGAATTCAGACGCTGTATTTCTGATCCTTGAATCGACGAAGCGACTTGGCCATGATATCGATGGTTTTTTCAATCGTCCAAATATCCAGGCAACTGTTTCGGTGTGCCTGCGACAACTTGTTTATGCATAACGCGGGCTTCGCCCGCAACCCAAAGTAGCCACGCTCGCCAGAGCGTGGGTTTCCGCAGGATCGCCCACGTTCTGGCGAACGTGGCTACAAAGATGCACGCACCATGCGCGCATAAAACGCAGTAAAATCTAAAAACTGGCCGATCGCGAACGAAAGCCCATTCATGACGTTTCGAACTACTTGTGTGGTTTTTTCAGTGTTCCTCGCATGGACCGCAACCAATGTGATTGCTGAGGACCAAATTCGACTACTGCCGCGATCGCTGGCATTGGATGGACAGGAAACACGCCATCAAATACTGGCTGAACTCTATTCCGGCGACGATGCCGTTGGCCCTGCCGATGTGCAACTGACGACCGACAATCCAGCGGTGGTCCGAATCGATGGCATGACAATTCACTCCGTGGCCGATGGCCAGGCCGTCGTCCGTGTGGTTGGTTCCACGAACGATTCTGCTTCTGTACAAGTGACGGTCTCAGGCGCACACGAACCGTTTCAGTGGTCGTTTCGAAATCACGTCGAACCGGTCCTGGCAAAACAAGGATGCAGTTCCGGTGCGTGTCATGGTGCCTTGGCGGGTAAAGGCGGCTTCAAACTTTCTCTGAGCGGTTACGATCCGGAGCGGGATTATTTTAATCTGGTCGAACTTCAAAGCGGTCGACGGGTTGAACCGGCACGACCGGCCTCCAGTCTGGTGCTCACCAAGCCCTCAATGGCCGTCCCTCATAAAGGCGGCCTGCGGTTGAAGACAGATTCCTGGCAGTACAAGATCCTTTCCGAATGGATCGCGCAGGGAGTCAGGAAACCAGCGGAAGATGATGCCAGGCTCGACCATCTGGAGATTCTGCCTGAACGCGTCACGCTCAAAGCCGCCAGTGCCCAGCCACTGATCGTGCGGGCTCACTATGCAAACGGACGAGTGGAAGACGTGACGCAGCTCGCAAAGTTTTCTTCTTCAAACGAAGCCGTCGCTACCGTTGGTGCGGACGGTCTGACGACCGTTGTTGGTCCGGGCGAAGGCGCGGTGACTGCATGGTTTTCCAGTCAGATCATGATCGCGCGCATCGTGGTGCCGTACGCTCACACGCTGGATGCGGCTGTTTTCACCTCTGCCCCACGCCGAAACTTCATTGACGAAACCGTTCTGAAGCAACTGCAGCGTCTAAACCTGCAGCCATCACCGCGCTGCTCGGATGAAGTGTTCATTCGTCGCGTCTATCTGGACACCATCGGCACGCTGCCGACCAGCACTGAAGTTCGTGCATTCCTTGCGGATGAATCTGCCGACAAGCGTGACCGTGTGATCGAGACCCTGCTGCAGCGTCCGGAATTCATTGATTTCTGGACCTATCACTGGTCCGATCTCCTGTTGCTGAATGGCACGGCAGTCAACCCCGAAGCAGTCAATGCGTTTTACAAATGGATTCATGATCGCGTTGAAAAGAATATCCCCTGGGATCAGTTCGTTCGTGAAATTGTGGCGTCCAGAGGTTCCAACATTGAACACGGAGCGACGAACTTTTACGCCATCCACCAGTCTCCGGAAGACATGGCAGAAACTGTCAGCCAGGCGTTCCTGGGACTTTCGATCGGCTGTGCGAAGTGCCACAATCATCCTCTCGAAAAATGGACGAACGATCAATACTACGCCTTTGCGAATCTCTTCTCCCGCGTCCGGGCAAAGGGCTGGGGTGGTGATGCACGCAGCGGCGACGGCAAGCGAACTCTGGTCACGGTGAGTTCCGGAGAACTGGTGCAGCCAAAAACGGGTAAGCCTCAAATGCCCACGCCGCTGGATGCCGAGCCGATTGCGTTCGATGCTCCTGGGGACCGCCGCGAACACGCGGCCGCATGGCTGACATCGCCGGAGAATCATCTGTTCTCGCGTTCCATCACGAATCGCATCTGGAAGAATTTCTTCGGTGTCGGGTTGGTGGAACAGGTTGATGACATGCGAACATCAAATCCTGCGAGTAACGAAGAAATGCTGGCTGCGTCATCAAAGTATCTGGTGGAGCAGAAGTTCGACCTGAAAGCACTGATGCGTGCCATTCTGCAGTCCGAGGCTTACCAGCGCAGCAGTGAGACTTTGCCGGAGAACGCCGGTGACCAGCGACAGTATTCGCGCTACTTTCCACGTCGGTTGATGGCTGAGGTCCTGCTGGATGCAGTGTCACAGGTGACGGATGTGCCGACGGAATTCAACAAGATTGTGTTCCTCGGATCTGACGTCAAGGATACGAAGGATTATCCGAAAGGCACCCGCGCCATTCAGCTCCACGATTCCGCTGTGCAGTCATATTTCCTGCAGACCTTCGGACGCAATCAGCGGCGTATTACCTGTGAATGCGAACGATCCGATGAACCCAGTCTGGTGCAGGTGCTGCACATCTCAAACGGGGAGACGATCAATCAGAAACTGTCTGCGGCAGACAATCGGCTCACGAAATGGCTGGCAGAAGCAAAGTCAGAGCCGGAACTGCTGGATGAAATCTTCCTGACCTGCGTGGCTCGTTTGCCCAGTACCGGCGAGAAGGACGAATTGCTGCCGCTGCTGGCTTCAACCGCAGCCGAAGAAAAGCGTGTCGTGCTGGAAGATCTGGTCTGGAGTATCCTCAGCAGCCGTGAATTCCTGTTCAACCATTGATGATGGAAATCCGTGCAGGAATGCATGGAGATTCAACAGGATCATCGCGGTTTCGGCTTAATCCCTGTCCGCGCCTCGGACAGTCGGTTAATTCGTTTAACGGCAAGCCGCAGGCGTCGCTGCCCGGTTTCGCCTACGCCTGGGGCTCGCCGTTAAACAAAATTGCAGACTCTGGTGCCTAATTTCCACATGAAACGGCGTGTGATTTGCAGGTTCACGCTGTTTCTGGCTACTCTGCCGCACTGAATTCACCACTGTTATTTCTGTAAGCTGTCACTCCATGTCTGAAACGCAACTGTCGCCCCGTGAAGCGATCGCTCTGTGCCGTCAACGTGAAATTCGCGCGATCGATCTGCGGTTCACAGATTTTTGCGGTTCGCAGCGGCACTTCACGATTCCCGCCGACCGACTCACCGAGGAAAGTTTTGAACACGGTTTTTCGTTTGACGGTTCATCGATGCGCGGCTGGCAGTCGATTCATGAAAGCGACATGCTGATTGTCCCGGAATCGCAAACGTGCTTCGTCGATCCGTTTATGAAATCGACATTGGCGATGCTGTGCAACGTCAAAGATCCTGTCACGCATCAGACCTATCCGCGCGACCCGCGCAACATCGCCCGCAAAGCCGAAAACTACATGCTGTCTACGGGCATCGCCGATCGCGCGTTGTTCGGGGCGGAAGCCGAGTTCTTTGTTTTCGACAGCGTACGTTTTGATCAGCGCGAACACGAAGGCTACTACTACATCGACAGTGTCGAAGGTCAGTGGAATCGAGGCGCAGCAGGACGTCCGCAGGGCGGCAATCAGATCCGGCATCGGGAAGGCTACCTGCCGATGCCACCGGTCGATACGCTGCAGAATCTGCGCACTGAGATCATGATGCTGCTGGAAGATAGTGGCATCAAGACCGAAGGCCAGCATCACGAAGTTGCAACCGGCGGCCAGTGCGAAGTCGATCTGCGGAATGACACGCTGGTTTGCATGTCCGATAAGCTGTTGCGACTGAAGTACATTGTCCGCAATGTCGCCGCACAGCACGGCAAGACCGCCACGTTTATGCCCAAGCCGATCTGGAACGACAACGGTTCCGGGCTGCACATGACGCTGTCGCTGTGCAAGGATAATCATCCGCTGTTCGCGGGCTCCGGCTACGGAGGACTCAGCGAACTCGCCATGTTTGCGATTGGCGGAATCCTGCAACACGCATCCGCTCTGCTGGCGTTCTGCTGTCCGACCACCAACAGTTACAAGCGACTGACACCAGGCTTTGAAGCTCCGGTGAATCTGTCCTACAGTTATCGCAATCGTTCGGCGGCGATTCGTATTCCGGCCAACTCGGGCGAAGAATCAAAACGACGATTTGAATTCCGCTGCCCGGATGCGGCCTGCAACCCGTACCTGTCGATGTCTGCGATCCTGATGGCGATGCTCGACGGAATTCAGAACCGGGTGAATCCAGGCCGCCCGCAGGATAAGGATCTCTACGATCTGGCTCCCGAAGAACGTGCCGGGCTCATTTGCACTCCGCCGTCATTGGATGCTGCACTGAATGCACTGGAAAGCGATCACGATTTTCTGCTGCGAGGCGACGTGTTCACGCCCGATGTGATCGAGCGCTGGATTCAGCACAAACGGAATGACGAAGTGAATGAAATCAATCGACGTCCGCATCCTTACGAATTCGCGATGTATTTCGACTGCTGAAGTGCTGAGTGGAGATCGTCATGCATCGCGTGCTCGTTTTGGGGGCCGGAAAAATCGGACGTGCGATCGCCATGCTGCTGCATTCTGCCGACGACTTCGATGTCCTCGTTGCAGATGCTGACAGTGCGGCGCTGTCCAAGCTGCGAGGCATGGTGCCCGTTGAAACGATCACCGCCGATGCCGGCAATCCTGGGCAATTACGCTCCCTGATGCAGGATCGCGACTCTGTGATTTCCGCCCTGGTGTTTTCCGCAAACCCAGCAGTGGCCGAAGCCGCAGTGGAAACATCAACCAGCTACTTTGATCTGACAGAAGATGTCGCCACGACGCGCGCCGTGAGACAATATGCGGAGCAGTGTCCGGATGGCTGTATTCTGATGCCTCAGTGCGGCCTGGCACCCGGCTTCATTTCCATCGCTGCCAGTCATCTGATGCAGCAGTTTCAGAGTCTGGACAGCGTCCATATGCGTGTCGGTGCAATGCCGCAGTTCCCCAGCAATGCACTGAAGTACAATCTGACATGGTCGACCGATGGTTTGATCAACGAATACTGCAATCCGTGCGAAGCGATTCATGAAGGGCGTTTGCTGGAAGTCCTCCCGCTGGAAGGCTACGAAGAGTTTTTGCTCGACGGAGTTCGCTACGAAGCGTTCAATACGTCCGGTGGTCTGGGTTCGCTGTGTGAAACGATGCAGGGCAAAGTTCGTGAACTCAACTATCGCACAATTCGTTATCTGGGACACTGTGAACTGATGCGATTTCTGCTGAATGATCTGCGACTTTCCGAACGTCGAAACCTGGTTAAAGAGATTCTTGAAGCGGCGATCCCGGTAACATATCAGGACGTCGTCATCACGTTTGTGAATGTGTCAGGCACAAGAAATGGACAGTTCATGCAAATTACGGATGCGCGAAAAATCTACCATCAGGACGTCTTCGGACGGCACTGGAGCGCCATTCAGATTACGACGGCTGCCGGCATTTGTGCGGCGGTCGATCTGCATGTTCAGGGGAAACTGCCAAATCGCGGATTTGTGCGACAGGAAGATATACGGTTCGAAGACTTCATCGAGAACCGATTTGGCCGATATTATGCCTGCAACTGAATCCGCATTGGAATTCGGAGCGTCGTGCGTCGGCTACAGAACTTCAGGACTCTTGTTGGCAACGACTTATTGGACGTTAACCGAAAACGATCCCATCCGGCGTGATCGCGAACAGGCGGTCGCTGATCTGGTACGAACTCTTCAGATAATCTTCCCTGA
>JAYTAK010001282.1:0-5796 GCA_043737515.1 Candidatus Kuenenia sp.
GGGCGCCAGCCCGAAACCCAGGGGCTTCCTTCGCTCCGCTCAGTCCTGGCCCGGCCACCCGATCCATCAAAGCACCACTGACTGAGCACTGGTGCCGCTGCAACAGGTTTCGGAAAGATTCGTCGGAGTGCCGATCCAGACCGTCCAGCACCGCGGCCCCCTGTCCGATTCACGAACCGCACGCCACATCCGGACGGAAGTTTTCAGCCAACCTGAAGCGTCAGGTATTCCGTTGTTTCGACCCATCGTGCGGCGTTCAGGGGAACGTGCTGGACCTCTGGAACGCGTACAAAAAACTCGACCTCTACGAAGCCGCCGAAGACCTCGCGAAAACCTTCGGAGTCACCCTGGCATACCTGCCACCAGCGAACCAGAAACACACAGAAACCAAACACAAAAAATCCCGCGGGCATCACCCGCCCGGCTCTTCACATTAACCGGTACATCTAACCGGTACATCTAACCGGTGTTGCCGCCTAAACACTATGATTTCAAAACCCGCGTTATCGGCGGCTCCGGTTCACCGCTTGGTTCTGCCACTATCGCGATGGCCGCTCGTAGTCCGCAACAACGCCATCGGTAGATGACGCTAGGCAATCGGCAAGGCTCATCATGAGTTGTTGGCAGTTTTTCTTACGCGATTGATTGTAGATGATGTACCTTGTCTTGGCATCCTTAACCATCGAAAGTTGAGCCTTCGGAACTGAGCCATCAACTTTGGGCTTGTCCTTGGGCTTTGCCTTGACCGTCTTTTCATAGTTGAAGCGAGATGTATAAAGTTCGCACCATGGCAGTCTCCCTGCATTCAGCATTTCGGCAATGGGCAATCTGTCGCCCGCCGCAACGAGTTCGTCAAATTCGGCAATGAGTTCTCCGCCGTCGTCGATGCTTCCAGCGATCAACAGCGCACCACCGTTGACGGTGGCGAGCGCTTTCTTCTGTATTTCAGCGGCGTTACTGGGTATGTATCCGTTCATCGCCATAAAGCGAAGATGTATACCGTGATCTTGGGCAAGAGCCGCGAGCTTGCCACCGTTAAGCGAAGGCTTCGATGTGTAGACGGCGAGAGCATTCTTCATAATTGCAAACTCCGCGTGCGTGTGGCAGAACGACAGCCATCACCCGGCGCGCGTGAGAGATGGTCCAATTCAAAACGCCCGATCGCGTACTCGGCGTGCATGGCTTTGTTACACGAATGTCACGGGCGAGTGAGAGGCTGCCACTGGATTTCACACCACGGCATGTCGGTTTTCAAGTCATTGATAGCTTTTTGACTGGTGGGAGTTCTTAACAACTTCAGGGTCTTGAGATTACGAAGACGTTTGAGTTTGGGAAGTCCTTGATCGCTGATCCGCGTTCGCGTTGCGTCAAAATACTCCAGTGATTCGGGAAGATCGTCAATTGCCGGGTTGGAAAACTGCGTACGAGCAACACACAACCATTTTAGACTATCGTGGTTGAGCCACGGCATACGATCTCGGCCTATGGGTTCACCGCAGAGATAGAGAGATTCTACTTGAACAGCATGAAGGAGAGACTCAATGTCCTGTTCAGTCACTCCGGTGTCATAGAAGGACAAACTTCGAACAACACCAAGTGATGCGACTTCCGAGAGTGAGACATTCAGATTCTGTGGATCCGAAGCCCGGATCGTAACTGCCTCAATTCGCCGGAACGCCATGGAAAGACCAGCCTGCTCGATCAGTGGATGGAGGGTCGAAACTTCCATCACGGGCGTTCCCATGGCATTTGGTGCGGTGGCGAGCGTAACTGTCTTGTGGTGCGAGAATGTTACAGTATGACCGCGAGATTCGAGCGAGCGAGCAATGCAGCGGTGATGATAACCGTTGTAAAAATACGTCACCCAACCGACAAGACAGCAAGCGATGCCAATTGCCAATAGTAGGTGATACCACCGGGCTCTAAAAGTCATCTGGCGAGAAGTGGATTCTTCATTCACGCGCTGCACCTTATTTGCGTGTAACGACCGCCACCAGCGGATGGCGGGAGAAGAGTATCCATGTAAACACGCCAACCACCGCCATTCCGCTGCATGGCCTGGTTCGGCGACAATCGACACCGACCAAGTGGCTTGTATCGACCTAAATCGTCATTTTTCCGACGTCGGCGAAGAGACAATTCCGATAATCATCGGCACGTGTAGAGCCAACCATAAACACGAAATGATCAACCAAGAACCGAAGAATGTCGCGACGTATCCAACGCCCATTAAAGCGATGACGATGGCGGCCCAACCGGCACCCTTTCCATCCTTGGCAATTCCATTTGGACTAATCTTGAAAAACCCGAACAGTGTAACGAGCAACGGCATTCCAATGAGTGCCGCAGCAAATGAAAGTCCTGGTGAGTTGTTCTCCGATGCAATAAACCACACGAGGAATCCAAGAGATGCCAACGAAGCTAAGCCGAATCCAATGCGTGCCATAAAAACTCCAGTGCTCTTAACTCAGGAACCGTGCCATCGGCAACAGTTTGGTTCGCCGAACGTCCAAAATCAGCCGGTTTGCGCGGCAGATATGTTTCGTGAATCAGCAGCCCACGCAAACTCGGCTGCATTTTTTTGTTAACATGAGCGTTGCGATTTTTGCGGCTCTGCGATTCTGCCGCTCGACCGCGCCGCGTTGTGCCAACAAGGGAGAGCTTAACGAACCGGATTTCACTTGGCAATCGCGAAGCGTTTTTGACACGCTGGAACGCGACCGAATCTCTGCCAGAAACGTAACTGCTTCAATTGACTCAGAGCCACCAGCCAGCCTTCACATCGGCGATTCATTCGTATGTGGCTCGAAATCACCCAACAATGCGCCTCACGCATGCGAATCAGGCACGGAACGGGAAGCCAACGGGGACACGGCACATTGCTGTCGAGGGAGACAGCCAACGGGGGAGCCAATGGGGGCGAGATGCCAATGCCAAACCAGCGGAACCGATGGAATCTGAACTCCATCACATCCGCCATGACAAAGCCCGGCTGAAGATCATCCGCAGTCGGCTGAGCGATATCTCGTGGTGGACGGGTGCGATCTGTCCAGTCCGTCGAAAGAGGCGGGATTCTGAGTCTTGTTTTGATGCTGTGGCTGGAGTTGAAGATTTGAATTCCTGAGCGAATTGTTTGCTGAACCGAATCGAGTGTTCCCCATCCGGCTTCATGCCGGTGGAAACCCGGTTTGCCGACTACCAAACGAACCGCCCCACTATTATTTCGGCCCCCAACTGGCTTCATGCCAGTGGATGCCAGGTTTGAAAACTTCGCGGATTTGTTGCCAGAGTCTCTGACGCAGGACCGGCCATAGTTTTCAAACCCGGCTTCCACCGACGCAAGGTCGGGTGGGGAGCGGCCTCATGCGTTTTTTTCGTTTTAGTTGCCAAACCTTGGTCCACTGGCACAAGGCCAGTGGGGCCAATAAAACCGTGGTTCTTCCCTCTTGAACTGCGAGACCTTTCAATCACGCAATCTACAAAAACGCCCTTGCAAGCTCAGGACTGGAGAGATCGCACCCGATTCAAACGGCGGTCGCAGAATGGGATGCGAGCGTTTTTTCAATCTCGTCCATCGCGCGGAGGATGTCACGCTCATGGGATTCAACTGTCGTCAGCAAATCAGCGGCTTCTGAATCTCCGGAGGTTCGAAGGGAGACGACGGCTGTACCGATGCGGTGGCACACCGATTCATGGCTGCGTTTCAACCCGCCCATCACGGAACTCAGTGACAGAAACTGCTGGTCCGTGTATTCGGTCGGGAACGAACCGAAATCAATGTAGTGTTCGCGAGCGTTGAGCAGTGCCGCAATGTCCGCCACATCCTGTCGCTGACGAGCCGCCAGAACATTGACCTGCGCTTCATCAGAGGCAGCGTCCGCAGCGACCCACGGCGAACATTCTGAGACGTACTGCAGAAAACTGCGGCCCATCTGAATCAGAACGCCGTTCAGAAGGATTTCATTATCCTGACACGTCATGTCCAAACCTGCGTATGAATCAAAAAAGGCGACTACAAAGAATCAGAACTTCGCGAGTGACTGAGCGGCAGCCCCGGCGGTGGAGCTGAGGAACTGTGGAAGAACTCCCAACAGGAATACGAACGCAGCCAGAGCCACCACGTAAATTGATTCCAGCGATCCCAGATGCACAGGCACCGGCCGAGCGTCAACTGGTCGTGCATCCATGAACATCGTCTTCAGCACACGAATGTAATAGACCAGACTGAAGACAGTATTCAGCGCTCCGAACGCGACGACGACGTACATAAACCAATGAACATCGCCAGCCTTGAAGGCGGACGCAAAGATCATCAGCTTTCCGACGAAACCACCGAACGGCGGCATTCCCACAAGACTGAACATACAGATCAGCATCACGATACACAGAGTTGGCGACTGGCTGATCAGTCCCTTGAAGCTGTCCACTTCCTCACTGAACGTGTGGTTCCTGGCAATGGCCACGACCGCAAATGCACCGAGGTTCATAAACAGATACACGAACAGATAATACAGCAACCCTTCCACCGAACGATTGATATCGATCTGCATTGAGGCAGCTTTGGGACTGTTCGACATCACCAGCAATGCGGAAACGGCCATGACCATGTAACCCGCATGAGCGATTGTCGAATAAGCCAGCAGCCGTTTCAGATTTGTCTGCGAATACGCTGCGAGATTGCCAAACGTCGTCGTCACGCAGGCGATGAATCCAACCCCCACACCGAACGCAATCATCAGCGATTCTGTTCCCGGCGCACCGGATAATGCGAGAGAAAAGCGGACCAGCAGTCCAAAGGCACCCGCCTTGGAAGCCACCGACAGAAACCCTGCGACTTCCGCAGACGCGCCTTCGAACGCATCCGGGCACCAGAAATGAAACGGCACAAGCGAAAGCTTGAATGCCAGCCCCACCATGACGAGCAGAATCCCGAGCGATACAGCTCGCAGTTCCGGGTCACTCAGTCCGCCTGAACCACCAGCAGCGGCCGCACCCAGACGTTCGGCCAGCAGAGACATATCCGCTGTGCCCAGCACACCGGCAATCAGGCTGATTCCGTACAACATCACACCAGCCGCACCAGCTCCGTAGATGACAAACTTCAACGCGGCTTCGCTGCTCGGCTTGCGTCCTTTGAGGAAACCCACCATCGCGTAACTTGGTACGCTCGCCATTTCCACACCGACAAACAGCATCAGCAAACTGTTGGCACTCGCCATAATCATCAGGCCGATCGTGGCACCAAAGAGCAACGTGTAAAAATCCGGGCCATCTTCGTTATCCGGGATGCCGGTTAAAGATGTGAGCGCGATTGTCAGCAACAGAAACAACGACAGAAATGCGCGGAAGAAGACGGTGAATGTGTCATGGATCAGCAGTCCCGTAAAAATCTTCTGTGACACGATGGCATCCGCCGCGCCGATCTGGCGGAACTGCAGCCACGTAAAGACCAACGCCGCAAATGCTCCGAGAACTGCCGTCACCGATGCTGGGATCAGGCGATCGAGGTTGAACAGTCGCATCATCAGCAGCGCGACGATCGTCGCACTCAGGCACAACTCGACGCTGAAGCCTGGCAACGACAACGATGTTGTTTCAGTAATCAGTTGATCGAGAAGCTGAGGAAACAGCATGTTGAAACTTACCGACAAGAGAACAGGGTACACACCACAAAGAGACCGACGAATGCCTAGCGCTGAGCAGCCTGCACTTCATCCTGATTCAACTGAGTTGCCGACTTCTGATACCCCGCCTCCGCCGCTTTCGCCATGCGGCTGATCGAGGGCGTCATCATGT
>JAYTAK010001283.1:0-2521 GCA_043737515.1 Candidatus Kuenenia sp.
TCCATTTTCAAGACTGGCAGCAGCCTCTCATTTGACTCGTATTCGTATTGACACTGGCGTTGGCGAACAGAACAGAGACTTGATCCCGGTGTTTGTCGATTTGCTGCAGCATGACGATCTGGCGGTCAGATCATTTTCCCTGATTGACATGGACCACCTGGTGCAACAATCCGGCTTGGGGGAAGAACTTAAGCCGTTGGTGCAACCTCTGATTCGCACTCTTCAGGACTCGTCTACGACGTACTTGTCAATGACCGCGCTTGGAGCGATTGGGCCTGCGGCGAAGGAAGCCGTTCCTTTCATGAAGCGTGCTGCGGAACGTGACAACACGGAAATCATTGATGAGGTTTGCGCGAAGGCGATCCACAGGATTGAAGGGGGTGCCAGGTAGTAAATGGCCCGAAACAGCATTACATTGCCCGGACACAGCTGATCGTCACCAGGCCTCCATTCATGTCCGATGTGTCCCGAATTCTGTCTCAGATCAATTCCAACGATCCGTCGGTGGCGGAGCAATTGTTGCCACTGGTTTACGATGAATTGCGAAAGCTTGCTGCGGCAAAGCTTCAGCAGGAGCCGTCAGGGCAGACCCTGCAGCCCACGGCGCTCGTGCATGAGGCCTATTTGCGGCTTGTCGATGTGAAAATCGTCCAGCACTGGAAGAGCCGGGGACATTTTTTTGCCGCTGCTGCTGAAGCAATGAGGCGAATTCTGGTTGAAAACGCGCGCCGCAAGACGGCGTTAAAACATGGAGGGAACTTCGAACGCCGTGAGCTTCGTGATGATTCAGTCGCCGAAGCTTCTCGCCCGCACGAAATCATTGCGGTCCATGACGCTCTGGATGGTCTGGCGGCCGAGGACTCCATAGCCGCTGAATTGGTCAAACTTCATTATTTCAGCGGGTTTTCCCTGGAAGAAGCAGCCGAGTTGCTGAACCTGTCTCGCGCTACTGCATATCGGAATTGGACCTTCGCACGGGCGTGGCTCCGGGCCAGCATGGATAACGATTCTTAATGTCAGCTCGGCAAATCCTGAATTTTTGAGACGAATGCCGTCAGTTTCTCGCACGATTCATTGCCGGACGTGAATTCTTACGCGGCAAGAAATGACCCTTGGTTTGACGCGTGTGACAAAAATGAAAGTAGACGTCATTCTCCGAGTGACGCGGCCCGAAAACGCTCGCGTTTTCCTGCCGGGATTCATCACTCAGAGAGTGATGGCTACTTTTGTCGCACGTGTCTGTTTTTCGCTTCTATTCGAGGAGTCACATTGGTGCGTTCCGAGAGCCGCAGTGTCCAGGCAGTTTTTCACGAAGCTGTTGAGAATCACCATCCCGATCAATGGCCCGTGTTTCTCGACTCCGCATGCGGGACCGACGACGTGTTAAAACGGCAGGTCCAGCGACTTCTGGACGCGCATGTTCAGGTTAAAAGTTTCATGGCCATTCCAGCGGGTGATATGGACGCAGGATTGCTGACAGCGACCGATCGTGGAGACTTTTTACAGGATGCACTTCCGAATGGTACGATGATTGGCCGCTACAAGCTGCTGGAGCAGATTGGCGAAGGCGGGATGGGTGTTGTCTACGTTGCTGAACAATCGGAACCTGTTCGCCGCCGGGTGGCGCTGAAGATTATCAAGCCGGGGATGGACAGCAAAGAGGTTATCAGCCGTTTCGAAGTCGAGCGGCAGGCGCTGGCGATCATGGACCATCCAAACATTGCGCGGGTTCTGGATGCCGGCACGACCACTGCCGGTCTGCCGTACTTTGTCATGGAGTTGGTTCGCGGCTTGTCGATTACTGCGTATTGCGACAAGGCCCGGTTGACTCCCCGCCAGCGACTCGATTTGTTTGTAACGGTCTGCCAGGCCGTCCAGCACGCCCACATGAAAGGCATCATTCACCGCGACCTGAAGCCCAGCAACGTGATGATCACGCTGCATGACGGAATGCCTGTCGTGAAAGTGATCGATTTTGGGGTGGCCAAGGCCATGAATCAGAAATTCTCTCAGCACTCGATCTACACCGCATTCTCGCAAATCCTCGGAACGCCGCTGTACATGAGTCCGGAGCAGGCGGAAATGAGCGGGCTGGACATCGACACCCGCAGCGACGTGTATTCTCTGGGAGTTCTGCTCTATGAACTGCTCACAGGCCAGACTCCATTTGATCGCGAGACATTTAACAAAGCTGGCCTCGACGAAAAGCGGCGGATGATCCGTGAAGATGAACCCGCCCGTCCCAGTCGGCGAGTCAACACCCTGGGTGCCAAGGCCCTTTCGACTCTGTCGCAGCAGCGTGGCATCGACGAGCGCCGCCTGAGCCAGTTCCTGCGCAGCGAGCTCGACTGGATCGTAATGAAGGCGCTCGAAAAGGACCGCACACGCCGCTACGAATCCGCCAGCGCCTTCGCCGCGGATGTGCAGCGGTATCTCGACGACGAGCCTGTTCAGGCGTGCCCGCCGACGGCATTGTACCGCCTTCGTAAACTCGGGCGCAAACACAAAGGCACGGTATTCA
>JAYTAK010001284.1:0-2519 GCA_043737515.1 Candidatus Kuenenia sp.
AAGCTGCCATGTGGGTTCGTCAAAAACAGTCTATCCGGAGTTCGGCGCGTACCGATAGCGGGTCCGCCAGAGAGCGGATTTTTGTGAGGAATCGGAGCATTGGTATGAAACTGACGAGGGCGTCATCTCTGCCGTTTGAATGAGTCGTGATCGCCAACCTGGTACAAGAGAGGCTCGAAGCCCCAAGCTGCCTTATCCGGCGTTGGACTCACGACAGAGCGCCATACTTTTACAGACGACCTTGGCTGACAGGCGTTGACAAGCAACGACTGCAGCACGACGGCCATAGGTTCGACGACGTTATCGATCGTCCTTGTCAGAATCAGCTGCCGGAGCTTCGAGCTGTGGTGAGTTTAGTGCCGGCGGTCGAATTGTCACTCCCAGTCGGACCAGCACGCCGACCAGAAGATTTCCCAGTTGCTGAGGTTCATGGCGACGACTGCGCATGCTCTTGCGATGCACTTCCTGCAGCGGTTTGGCTTCATCCGCGTACGCCTGTTTCGGCAATTGAGCGGACGCAGACTGCAGGTCTGTCAGGATGCACGCCATCGGCGAATCATGTTCGCGATGAAAGGCGAGCAGCTTTTCCAGGATGTATCCTCGATCAAGTCGGCTGGGATGCCGGAAGACCTGCCGACCAGCCACCATCTGAAACACGGTCCGAGTCACCCGATTGGCAATGCGACAGCGAAGATCTCTGGGATCGTGTCCCTGACTCTTCCAGTGATTGTACTTGCCTCGCCAGTACGCATTGCACTTGATCAGATTATCGGCCACGAGCAGCCATGCGGCCCGCATACGTCCATTACGGAAGCGAGACAGATGACCGCCACGATCCACTTTGTCGCTTTGGTAGCGAGACGGGAATAGTCCCGCCCGGCCGCTGATGGCTTTGGGCGAAGCGTAGAGTTCGATGGGCCCGGTTTCACCGGCGATCTCTGCCGCCGAGACCACGTTGATGCCGGGATGTGACATCAGGAGAATCCACGGCGTCTGAGCAAGTACCCCGGCAAGATCGCGTTCCAGTGCGTGAATTTGCTGAGTTTTCTGTTGCCAGTCAATCAGCAATGTTTGCCAGATTCTGGTCATCACGGTATGCATCGGATCACCAGCGACGGCGTTGCCGGCCCAGGCAAAGAGGCGTTCGACAGCTCGCGACTGGAAGGCAACTTTCTGTTCCTTCAGCCATTTTGTAACGCTTGGTATTCCGGCCTCAAGCAATGCACGATGAGTTCCTCCATGCTCGGCAATGAACTGCAGAACTTTCAGGCCCACAGCATGCGTCCACAAGCTGTCATCAGGAAAGGAGTTGGTGTAGCCTGGCAGGCAACGTTGCAGATGATGTCGAATCTGGCACTGTAATCTGGCTCGCTTGCGCACCAGGTCACGTCGATGCCGCACAAGCAGCTGCAGCGAACGATACAGATCATTCCACGTCGGTTCGATGAGTCCGAAGCCATTCACGGCGGCTCGGAAGATGGCCACCAGGTCGTGATCGTCGGTCTTGATGTCTCCATGCTCCGCCAGGCGGTAGTGGCTGGAGGCAAACGGATGGACGATCCGAGTGTCAAAGCCCGCATCGCGAAAGGCACGCCAGATAATCTGGTGATAGGTGCCCGTCATTTCCACAGCCACGATCGTGTCTTTGATGCCATGCTTCTCGATGGCCTGCCTGCACATCAGCAGAGCCAGCTGAATGTGACTGCGACCATGCTCAACGGTCGTGGGCGGGACGAGAACTCGTCCATAGAAGTCGGTGAGCATCCACTTCGAACGATCCTTGGCACAGTCGATGCTGACAATCCCGAAGTGTTCGGGCCCGACCTCCTGCACTCGCTGCTGAATCACGCCCGCCGGCTTGCCCAGGACAGCCTGCGCAAACCCCTTCGATCGTTGCTTTGTACGCTTCTTTTCGGTTTTGACTTTTGTAACCATTGCAACTGCCTTTCTGTGAAGAAATGTTGTTCAAACATTTCCCACAATCGCAGTTGGCGCAGTCCTGTTGTTTTTAAGTTTTCAGGAGCGACTTACCAGGTTCGCAGCGGGTAGCCGGCGGTCGCGCAGCGCACCGCCGGAATTCTGAAAAATATTGGTTTCACGCCGGCAGGCGTGACAGCAGTTGCGCTGTGACCCCTGCCGGGGTCAGCTGAAATCTCAGGGCTCTGTTTCCGGTGGTGTCGCTCCGCTCAACCACCGGCTACCTGCTGGAAACCCTGCCGGGTTGCAACGCAAACGAGCTCGACGTCTTGAAATGCGCAACTTCTCAACTGGTGCGTCGTGCTTGTGTGACGTCGTGCTTGTGTGACGTGCGGCGATTCCACGCGCACTGTCCAGTGTGTACGCTACGAGCGAACTCGCTTCCCACAAATTCCCGGCGGAACAACTACGATGATAAGGTTTGTCTTTTCACTGACGATCCTGCTGACAGGCCTGACAACGACAGCGGATGCCGACGATGCTGCTCCGCCGGAAGGCATGAAGCTCGTTTATCATCATGACTTCGAAGACGAGAAGATCGA
>JAYTAK010001285.1:0-2517 GCA_043737515.1 Candidatus Kuenenia sp.
TCAGTCGGCGGAGCGACTGAGCTACGTAGGCGACGTCGCTCCGCGACTCGCATTCGTTTCCCGCCCATGCTGAAATCAGCGCCACGGTGTCGGAACTCTGATCGCCGATTCCCGGCCTCACCGTACTGCGTCCAGGGAATCTCAGTCGGCGGAGCGACTGAGCTACGTAGGCGACGTCGCTCCGCGACTCGCATTCCTTGTCACGCCCGTGCCGAAATCAGCGCCACGGTGTCGGAACTCTGATCGCCGATTACCGGCCTCACCGTACTGCGTCCAGGGAATCTCAGTCGGCGGAGCGACTGAGCTACGTAGGCGACGTCAACGTTATGCGTCCGGGCAGCGGTGCCTGGCGATGATTTTCCGGGCGGCACGCAGGCCATCGACGGCGGCTGTCACAATGCCGCCGGCATAACCTGCGCCTTCGCCGACAGGATAGACGCCTGGCAAAGTCGGGATTTCAAATGTGGCTGGGTCTCGATCAATGCGGACCGGTGAACTGCCTCGCATTTCCGGTCCGACGAGCACGGCGTCCTGCAAAAACTCCCCGCGCCATTGAGCATCAAGGATCGGCAGACCGGATTTCATTGCTTTCAGAATCGTCGGTGGCAGCACGGCCGACAGATTCCTCGCGCGCGTGCCGCGTTCGTACGAAGAAGGAAGTTGCTCAGTCGGCGACGGCGTTCGGTCAGCAAGAAAATCTTTCGTACGCTGTACCGGAGCGTAATAGTTGCCGCCCGTCATTTCGAAAGCCAGCGATTCATACTGCCGCTGAACATGGACACCGGCGAGCGGATGACTGCTTCCGAATTCATGCGGTTCGAGCGTGACCACCAGCCCGCTGTTGGCGAATGGCGTGTCATGCCGTGAATTGCTCATGCCGTTCGAACAGTACATGTTCGGTTCGGACACGCTGGGAATCACGATTCCACCGGCGCACATGCAGAACGTGAACAAGTCCTTCTGGCCTTTGGCAATGAGTGAATAATCCGCCGCTCCGAGCAGTGTCAGATAGTCGGCATCGCGGCCGTACTTCCGCTGGTTGACAGTTTCCTGCGGCTGTTCAATTCTCAATCCCAGCTGAAACGCCTTTTGCTTGAGAGGCAATCCTGTCTTCAGCAGCATCTCATACGTATCTCGCGCGCTGTGACCGATCGCGAGCAGACAGACAGACGATTCAATGAAGCCGGACGAGGTTTCCAGGCCCTGCAGCTGACCGTTCTGAAATCGCAGACCTTCCAGACGACAGCCGAACTTGTATTCACCGCCGAGTGCTTCAATCTTGCGACGGAAATTGCGACAGATGAGCGGTAGTTTGTTGCTGCCAAGATGGGGACGATGTTCATAAACGAGTGAAGGTCGTCCGCCACATTCGACGAAACTTCTCAACACCCAGTCCACATCCGGTCCTGCAATGCGACAGGTCAGTTTTCCGTCGCTGAAACACCCGGCACCACCTTCGCCGAACAGGTAATTGTTTTCGCAGTCGTGTTCACCGCCAGAATCGAAACTGCGAATCGCAGGCACTCGATCGCGCACCGCCTGACCGCGTTCGATGATGATCGGGCGATAGCCGTGCAGGGCGAGGAAGTAACCGGCCAGCAATCCCGCAGGGCCTGATCCGACAATGACTGGACGATGCGGCAGTGGCTGTGTGCCGGGTTCTGGTTCTTCAAAGTCCGGCGGCGACCATGGTGCGATGTCCATGCCGTCTGCAAAGGGCATTGAATCGGCGTCGGGAAGTGACAGAGTCAGTGAATACACAAATTCCATGCGATGCCGACTGCGGGCGTCGAGACTTTTTCGCAGGATCTTCAGCGTCGAAAGTTCGTCCGCCGGAAGTTCCAGTCGGCGAGCCACCTCAGCAGGCAGGCTCTGTTCCGGCATTTCCACCGGCGTTCGCAGATTCGTAATTCGGAAGAGCATGGACGATCAGCATTGCATCGAAAGACCTGCGGTTGCCAAAAGCCCGAACCTCAGACCTCCGCCCGACCGCCGGGAGATTGGACAGGGTGGCGGCGAAGAACGCAAAAGTCAACGAGCCTTCCCGGCGTTTCAGTTCCGAGACGGAAGTTTCATGATGTTTCGCGTTTATACTTAACACGGCTACGGATGAGATGTTTTTCGTTTAACGGCAAGCCGCAGGCGTCAGCGACGTGTTGCGGACGCTGTCGCCTGCGGCTTGCCGTTAAACGAGTCATTGGCGACCGCGTGCGGTATACACTGAAAACAGACCCACACAAATGAGTCCAGGTGCGGATCGAATTCGTAAGCCAGAATGCGTTGATTCTTGAAAGTGTTGAGACAGGAATGCGAGTCGCGGAGCGACGTCGCCTGAGATTCCCTGGATGCAGTACGGTGAGGCCGGGAATCGGCGATTAGAGTTCCCACACCGTGGCGCTGATTTCGGGATGGGCGGGGGAACGAATGCGAGTCGCGGAGCGACGTCGCCTACGTAGCTCAGTCGCTCCGCCGACTGAGATTCCCTGGATGCAGTACGGTGAGGCCGGGAATCGGCGA
>JAYTAK010001286.1:0-5769 GCA_043737515.1 Candidatus Kuenenia sp.
GCATTTGGACCGATTGGACTGAATCGCTTTCCTCTCGATAGATTTTCATCCTGCGACTTCCCGAAGAGATTTCTGTGGCAAGCGGGATCATGCTCACGGCAGATTCGCCCAATCGCCATCAGCGGAATGGAGCCAGCTACCGGTCGTCGTTGGAAGCACAGGCGTGCTTCTGCCAATGGCCACGGGAGCTTTGGCCTGGGCCATTCCCCATGCAACCGGAAGGCGGCATGGGCGCTGCAGATGATACATTCAAGCGAAGGAAGCAACGCAACATGATTCAGCCAATGTCAGGTTCGTTTGGTCAGGGGATTCATCTGAACGCCGTCACTTCAGCGCTAAATTCTGAAGAGACGGCTTACCGGAACTGGCAGTCCCGTCGAGACGGAGCGCGGCAGCAGATCCGTCGCCTGTCGCGCCGGGAATTGCAGGTCGTCCAGCTTGTTTCGATCGGCCTTGCCAACAAGGCCATCGCCGTAGAGCTGGAAATCAGCGTGAAGACAATTGAGAAGCATCGCGCGAATGCCACGCGAAAACTTGGCGTCGGCAGTACCGCAGAAATGGTGCGACTGGCGGTGCTGGCAGACCACGAAGTCGAGACTCACAGCCGGTTTTCAACTGTCGAAAATCGCACGACGCGGTCCGAAGTCAGCGACAACTGAGGGTTTATACTGCGCGTGCATTTTTTTTCACGGGATTCTGTTGTTTTCGCCCCGGTGGCTGGTCTCAAAGACCAACAGTTGTACACTGTGCCTCAGAGCGTGAGAATGTTGCCATCCCGTGATGCCGTGAAGTGCTCCGCAACCGCCCCTGAGTAAATTCGCCATGCCGTCTCCCCCCGTCGTACAGTATGCTTCGCGTACCGATGTGGGGATGCGCCGGTCGGCGAATCAGGATTCGCTCGCCGTCCGTCTGTGTGCCGACTACGACGAATGGCATCGCTGCGGACATTTGTTTGTGGTTGCCGACGGCATGGGTGGCCATGCCGTCGGCGATCTCGCCAGTCGGATCACAGTCGATACGTTGCCTCATGCGTATTTCAAGCGCGAGGCTCCCACGGTCCAGAACCGCATGCAGCAGGCCATCGTTGCCGCGAACAAGGCGATCAATGATCGCGGGCGGGAAAATCGCGAATTTGAAGGCATGGGAACAACCTGCAGCGTACTCAGCCTCGCCGAAGATGGTGCCACCATCGGACATGTGGGCGACAGTCGCGTGTACCGAGTTCGTCGAGGTCGCATCGAACAACTCACGTTCGACCACAGTCTGCAGTGGGAAATGATCCGACTGGGACGTGCCACGATCGACAACGTGGAATTGTTTCATCCGCGAAATGTGATCACACGCTGCCTTGGGCCGGATCCTCTCGTGCAGGTTGACATTGAAGGTCCGTTTTCTGTCGAAGCAGGTGATTATTTTGTCCTGTGCTCAGATGGACTCACAAATCATGTCACCGATGCGGAGATCGGCCAGGCTGTAGCTTCATTGCCGCCGGCAGAATCTTCCCGTCTGCTGATCAACCTGGCAAACTGCCGCGGGGGCTCAGACAACTCCACTGTGATCGTCGTAGGAATCGACAGCTATCCCGGTACGGTCGCCGAGCCGCCTGTTGAATCGCCAAAGTCATCAAATCGTGACAGGACGGTGGACATTCCCGGCAAGCCTTCCAGTGTGCCGCAAATCATGCTGGCGGGAACTGCCGTCGTGTGTCTTGTGGCAGGGATCACGCTGGGGATCATGGAGAAGTTTGTCCCGGCAGGAATTCTGGTCGCCGCGTCCGTACTTTCCTGGCTCATCAGTCGGCGGATGGTCAGCAGAAAACCGGCAGCCTCCAGCGAAGGTTTTCCGACTGGCGGGACGGCACCCGTGACGATGGGTGTGCCGACAGATTCATTAAGAGAACAATCTTCATCACGGCCAGCGATCCCCAACACGGCATTCAATCCCAAGTCGCCCTACCGGATCATCGACGCCGCTGTCTCGGATGCCTTCCTGGCGTATCTGGCGGAAGTGCAGAGCGACCTTGTGCAGGCCGCACGAGACAGCGCCTGGGAAGTCGATTTTCAGGAAATCACGACACTCAGCAAACAGGCCAGTGCCGCTCAGCAGTCAGGAAAAACCAGCCAGACGATCAAATCCCGTGCCAAAGCCATCGACCTGCTGATGCGTGAGATGTATCAGCGGTCGCGATCATCGTAGTGCTTTGTCAAGACTGGACAAGGCACTATACCACACGGTGCGCACAGGCTCGTTGAACCGCGTGCCCAGCGGGCCGCGCTTGTTCTATTTGAGATTTCGTATTTGAGATTTGAGATTTGAAATACAAAACGAGGGGCGTTGCCCACGCGGTTAAACGAAATTGCCCTTAAGGGCCGACACAAAGAATCTCTCTGGCCACTTTTTAGTTTCGTCAGTAAAATGGCGGCTTGCGGCGGATTCCGGTTTCCAACGGACCAGATGACGTGCGACAGGATTGGCTGACCGCAGGGCGGTTGGCCGCGTTAAACGACAGGGAGGTCGGAGTGTTTTTGTTTCGCAGCATCCGCAGACGGCTGGTGTCGTTATTCGCTGGCGCGATGCTGCTGGTGATTGCGATGGCTGGGATCGGTGCCGTGGGGCTGATGTGGCATCAGGAAGCCGTTGACGAACTCGATTTTCTCCTGCATCGCAGCCCCGATCGCGATCAATTGAGCCGCTCCGTTTCGAAAATCTCGGAGACCCTGTTTTCTTCGCTCGATCCAAAACAGCTCGCGGCAGTTCAGCAGCAGCGCATCACCTATCTCGCGCAGGTCGAGGATGCACGGACGTCACTCCGGGAATTTCGGCATCGGGTTGAAGCATTGCCTGCACCACCGGAACTCAATCGGCAGCAGCGCGATCAGGTCTTGCCGAGAATTGACGATATCTATCGCGAGTTTGACTACCTCGCATCCCTGGCAGAAGGATTGCAGCCGGTCATTTCGCCTGAAGAAGAAGTCCGGCAGCTCGAACTTCGTTTTGAAGCTTCACGAGCGGTCACGCGCATCCAGCGGACGCTCGACAATCTGCCCGCCTATTACATGACGGCGGATTGGGGAGAAAAGTCATTGCAGAAACAGCATCAACGGTCCGAACGATTTCTTCGCTGGCTGCTGTATGGCACCGGCATCGTGGTGGCATTTTCCATCGTCATCCTGACGTGTGGCATTCGCTGGATTTCCATTCCTGTCCGCGCTGTGGCAAAAGGCTGCACAAGAATCGCCAACGGTGACACACGATATCGGCTACCGCTTGCGTCGCGCTGGCAGGATGAATTCGCTGACCTGGTGTCGGGCGTCAACTGCATGGCGGATCGCTTCCAGCAGGCAGAAGAAGAATTGCAATACAAGGTGCGTGAACGCAGCGAACAGTTGATTCGATCGCAGAAACTGGCGAGCGTCGGCTTTCTCGCAGCCGGCGTCGCGCATGAAATCAATAATCCGCTCAGTGCCATTTCGGTCGCGGCAGAGTCCCTGGAGATGCGTCTGTACGGACTCTGCGACATGAAGTCGAAGGACGCGCGGGAGGTATTGGAACGTCTCGCCATGATTCGCCGTGAATCTCGCCGCTGCGGTGACATCACGCATCGACTGCTGGACTTTTCGTACGGCGACAAAGCGGGCCTGGTCCCCACGGACATCCCGGATCTGATCCGCGAAGTTCTGCTCATGGTGCAGCATCTGGGGCGTTACGCCGACCGCATGGTCACTTTCGAGTGCGACCGCTGCATCGTGGCAGAAGTCAACGCCGCTCAATTGAAGCAAGTCATTCTGAATCTGATTGCAAACGGACTTCAGGCCACCTCATCCGGAGGCCGCGTCACCGTGCGAATTCAGGAACTGGTCGATTCCATCGTCATTGCCATCGAAGACGACGGCTGCGGCATGGACGAAGACACGCGGCACCATATCTTTGATCCGTTCTTTACGACCAAAGAAGCCGGGCAGGGCACCGGGCTGGGACTGAGTATCACGCACCGCATTATTGAAAATCACGCGGGAACAATTACGCCGATCAGCAACGGACCGGGCTGCGGCAGTACGTTTCAGATCCGGCTTCCCAAACGCCAGCCGCAGGCAAATGCGGCCTGATCCGGCGGGACGCACGGTCGCGCGTCCAGCCAGTATCGATTGTGGCGATCATTCCAAAAACAATCATCGAACGCGATGTTCGCGGGGTAAACAGACTGGAATGAGTCGCCGGGATTGAATTATACTCACGCAGATCGAACAGCCCGCAACGTTTCAGGTGGAGTCATCACAATGGCCGGAAAGGCCCGTAACATCGTCTTCGGATCGTTGGGAGTCGCCGCGCTGATGGCCGTCGCTGCGATCCTGGACATGGCCCTTGGCATGCCGTTCGGCGGCCAGATGGTCTGGGACATCATGCTGATCCTCGCAGCCGGACTGGTGATCTATATGGGTATCGACTGTCTGAAAGATATTCGCTGATCGCCGACCAGGAAGTCTGTCTCGATACTCCAGAACCTTAAGCCGCAGTGCGTTAGCACCCGGTTTTCCAGGTAGTTCTGAGTAAACCGGACGCTAACGCGTACCGGCTGATAGAAGAAATCAAGTGCCATTGGGCTAGCGCCTTGCCGCTCACAAAACGAGGGGTAATCAGACAGACTTCTGGACGACGACCGACACACATCACGAATCGCAATTGCCTCGCAAGAAACCGGCGGCTAGCGGCCTATGGCACTCAGTTTGATCGCAACTCGTATCAGCCGCAGTGCGTTAGCACCCAGTTTTCCAGGTCATTCTGAGTAAACCGGACGCTAACGCATACCGGCTGATAGAAGAAATCAAGACAAGGAAGTCTGTTCGTGGCCACAGCTCTGCATACGCAGCTCAAATCACATTACGTCACTGCTGAAGACCGGCATGAAGTCGTAGTCGATCAGTACCGGATCGATGCCATTGACAAACGGGGACGGCTGATCGAAATTCAGTGCGCGTCTCTGGCGGCGATCCGCGATAAGATTTCGCGACTGCTGGAAACGCATCAGGTCATCGTCGTCAAACCGCTGGCCGCCCGCAAGAAGATCACAACGCTGCATCGTCCCGGCGGCGACATTGTCAGCTCCCGATACAGCCCGACGCGACAAAAACTGGCGCATGTGTTTGTGGAACTTGTGCATTTCGGAGCGTTTCCTCATCCTCGTCTGCGACTGGACGTGCTGCTCACGGAACAGGAAGAAATTCGAGTCCCGCCGACGGCCCGCAGTTCATGGAAGAAGAAGTACTCTGTCGCCGAACGGACGCTGGTCGAAGTTCAGCAGCAGGTGCAACTGAAGACCGCCGCCGATCTCTGGAAGGCACTCGACATTCAACTCACGGGTGAGTTCACGACGGCCGATCTTGTCGCGGCATCCGGAATGCCTCGCTGGCTGGCTCAGAAAGCCGCATGGTGTTTTCGCCGCATGGAATTCTTCAGCGTCTGCGGCAAACAAGGCAACGCCATCACATACCGCCTTACCGCCAAACCCCGCCGCGCCCGCGCGGCCTGAAGCGGGAGCGGGCCGTTCGAGAATTCATATGCCGCACGGTTCAGAATGGCACATTCGTTTAACCGCGTGGGCAACGCCCCCGCGCTTTGTATTTCAAATCTCAAATCTCAAATACGAAATCTAAAATAGAACGAGCGCGGCACGCAGGGCGATTGCGTGCTAAGTCATTATCCGAAGAGGACTTTTGCGAGGTAGTCCGTGTCCCAGGCGGCGAGTAGTCGTTTATTCTTAATACCCAGCTT
>JAYTAK010001287.1:0-5766 GCA_043737515.1 Candidatus Kuenenia sp.
GTTCGCGCCAAAGTCCATTGCACGGCTAGCGTCCAGCTGCTCGCCGGATCAGTTCTCGCAGTACGTCGGCATGTTCCGAGTTTGGAAACACGGCGGCGATTTCTAACGCACGCACGTCGTGACACCCGGTCGGCAGCTTTACGAGATCCTTGAGAGTTGTGACGATCAACGCATCACCGGATGCCGACGCTTTCTGCCGCACCAGATGCAAATCGTCTTCCGAATAATGATGGTGGTCAGGAAACCATGATGTTCCTGCCACGCGCATACCGGCTCGGACGGCCGTTGCATGAAATGCTTCTGGATTCCCGATGCCTGCCATCAGGTACACCGGCCGACTTGCCGCATCGCTGAGCGACATTTTCGAACCGTCGGGGTTCCGCAGCGACGTCGGCTGGAACACGACACGCAGGATGCGATCCCCAAGTTGTGGGGCCGCATCAATGATTGCGCGTTCAATTTCCGCGAGTACCATCTCTCCGACAAGATCCGATCGTGTAACAATGGCAACATCGGCGCGTTGCAGAGACGTAAGCGGTTCTCGCAGCAGGCCGCGTGGCAAAAGGTGTCCATATCCGAACGGGTTGGTTGCATCGATCAGGACGATATCCAGATCCCGATGCAGCCGCCGATGCTGAAAACCATCGTCCATGACGAGGGCATCCACCTTGTTGTCGATGGCCAAACAATTCGCCGCCGCCACGCGATCAGGGTCTTGTGCGTGCGGGACATCCGGACACAGCAGATTCAGCATCAGTTTCTCGTCGTTCGCGCTGCCATCAACCGAGCGATATCCGCGACTCACGATCCCCGGTCGCAAACCGGATTCCTGCAGCAAATGGCAAACCAATGCCACGAGAGGCGTTTTTCCCGTGCCGCCGGTCGTTAGATTTCCCACACTGATGACAGGAACCGACGTCCGCTGAATGGACTTCCAGCCCCGTTGAAACAGTTCATTACGAAGACGAATCGTCAGCCCGTAACCCAGTGATGCGCCACTGAGTGCGACACGCAGAACAGACGCCATAACGCCGGTGGTTTGGCCACTCACCAGATTGCGAAACCCTGATTCGTTCACGCTCGCCCGTCCTTGTTTTTCACCAACTTGTTCTTGCCTGCGATCTGTTGATTTAGTCGGCAGTTCTACGTGGGGTAAGCTTCCAGCTTGCCATCGCTGAATGAAAACCAAGGGTTTTCTTACAATCTTGACAAGCTGGAAGCTTATCCCACGAGTTTTTGTTTGGGCAGTTGTGACAAGCTGGAAGCTTATCCCACTTTGAATCAGCAGACCGCTTGCGGGAGTCATAACAGACCGAAGCCAGCGACAGCAAACGAATGTGCCGTGGCAATCTGCACGTCTCGGAGGGACGATTTCTCCTTCCTGATCCGCAAATTCAGGCCCTGGATGCTCGTTTCCTGGGTGGCTCGCCGATTCCACTTGCGTCCGGAATGCTGAGTTTGAGACACTCTTACAGCTTGAGACAGCAAGAGACGGTTCGTCGGATTGCCCTTCGAATCGTCATTTGCCGAACTGAGACCCCTGGAAGGCACTGGAATTATGTTGCAATTGAATCGTCTGGCAATCGCCATTTCTGTCGCTGCGATTTCGTGGATTGGTATGCCGCTCGCGACTGCTCAAGGTCTAATCTTTCACTTGCCGGAAGACGGCAAAGCGGTTGAATATGAAGGGACGCTGACTCAGGCCACCGGGCCGGACGATCAGGCACCTCTGTCGTGGACCTGTGAATTGAGTATCAAATCGGTGGGGCAGGAAGAAGCCGAGTTCGAAGGCAAAGTTCAGCCGTGCCGCTGGATTGAAATCAAGACACTGACCGGCACCGCCGGAGCAGCCGGGATCGACCCCGGTCCGGTCGGCGCGCGGATCTACAAAGTGCTGGTCCCGGAAAGCAAGATCACGGCCGAATCGGTCGATGCAGATGGCATCCCAAATCACATGTTGCCGATCGTGCGGGGCTTTCGGCGTCTGGGCGAAGAAGCCGTCAAGGAAATCAAGACACCCACACTGCGTGTCTATCCCACAATTTCTTTACTCACCAATTACGACAGCCCGGAAGTCATCGCAACCAATGACGTTCCGGAGATCATCCTGCAGGGGCAGCAGATCACAGCCAAACGGATGAAGGGCAAACTGGTCATGGAACGTGCGGAAAGCAAATCGACCAACGAAGGCGAATTCTGGGTTTCCACGGAAGTGCCGTTCGGCCTGGCACGCTGGATTGTGTCAGTGACCCGCGAAGAAAAAGAATCAACGGCTCCGCGGTCAGAATTCCATGTTGTCAATGTGATCAGCGTGGACATGAAGCTGAAACGCATTCGGGATAATGTCGAAAGCGAACTTGTCACGAATTGAAGGTGCAGCGAAGTTCCATCGGCAGCGGATGCCGCGCCGTGCCTGCGCCGGGTGGAGTAGAATTTGAGTCGTTTCACTTTCCACGAAACGGACACGCTGACCAGCGATCTCGCGCGGCTGCTGAAGGCAGAAGATACGGATGCCGTTGCCTGTGACGCAACGAATTATCCTGCCTCATGCAGGACGACTGAATTTCCTGGAATCATTCTGCTCTATGATCACCGCCCTCATGCGGTGATCGGATATACGCGGGAACCGTGTGAAACAGTTGCCATTTCCGAGCCCGTTGTGCTGCTGGAAGCAACTGCTGAGGTCTATCGGGCGTTTTGCGGGCAGTTGATTGAGGCAGTCAAGCGCCGCGCAGTTTCCGATGGCGCTCGACGCCTGCAGTTACTCCTGCCGGTGTCTAAATGTGACGCGGGTCTGCCACGAGTACTGACAGAACACGGTTTTATGTCCACAACGGACATTGTCCAATGGGATCTTACTGCGGCAGTTGATCGATGCCTGTCGCCGGATCGATCCATAATTCAGCGTTACGATCCTGCCGCGAGCAACATTTCCTGCGCCCGTGAAATCCAGTCTGCGCTTGACGCAGTTCTGGAATGCAGCGAAGACCTTGCCAGCCAACCGCACCCGACGGCCGCCGAGTTGCTGACCAGGTGGCAGCGCATGGGGGCACATGTGTTTGTGTATCGCATCGGACATGAGATCGCTGGATTATTGACCTGCGTGACGCATCCGATCCTGTCCGCAGTGGCGCCAATTACCGGGACGACATCACATTCAGATACGAATGTCTGCATCGAATACATCGGCGTCGTGCCTGCGTTCCGACGGCGGCAAATTGCGTCTCTGCTGATCCGCGAGCTTCCCACTCTGTTGAGTTCAATCTGTGATTCAGACAGTCCCGCATCTGAACGACTCGAAACGGAGCAGAGTTCCCACAGGCTCAACGGAATCCAGTCGCAAGGTTTGAAAGTCACCGCGTATTCGGATGCTGCGAATGCTCCTGCCACCAGTCTGTATGAGCGCTGCGGATTTGTGCGGACAATCAATCGGCATTTGTGGTGCTGCGATCTGGCAAGAAACGAACGAGCGTGAATGTGGTTGAGAGGACAAAACTTTTTCCCGGCGGATGTCAAGCCAGCGATCCCTCATTTGGACGCTTCGGAGAATCCCGAAAATACCTGTGCTGATAGATGGCGAAAACGGTTTACAGCAGCCGTCGATCCGGGCACACTACTGTTACGTGGCTGCAACATTTGTGAACGGCATCAAGACGGTTCGCTGACACGGAGACCTCGGCTGGCACAGTTCGGTCGCCAATGTCGAAATCAGATTTCTGACTCAAGGCAGATTCTGAAATCACAGGTGGCGACAACAAATGTTGCGAACGATTTCATTGACGGAATTGGCTCTGCGAACATGGATGTATTTCTTGATGACGACCCGGCATTGCCGGGTTTACCGCTTATATCTCGAATCTCAGTCGCGTACCCGTTGCAGTCTGATTCTGCTGAGGGGCTGATTCGAGAAGCCGAGCAGCTTCATCAGCGGGGCATTCGATATGTCTGCGTGCGGCGTCAGCAAATCCTGTTTATCGGCGAACACGTCATTCACGATATTCTGGCCGATGCCGGAATCACTGTCAGTTGCCTTGGTTTCGCCGGAGGATTCACGGGGTCGTTGGGCATGTCGTTTGATGCCGCAACCCGCGACGCGCGACGATCCATCGATCTGGCAGCCGATCTTGGAGCGCGGTCAGTGGTGATTGTTCCCGGAGAACAGGGACTGCACACGTACCGTCATGCGGAAAAAACGATTCGTCTGGGTTTATTGGATGTCGCTCAGTACGCCAGTCAGCGGCACATTCGGCTGTTGATTCCGACGGATACAGTCCTGGTCAGCCCGAACGACTGCTTTCGGCCCCGAGAATGTCCGTTGACATGGCTGGACGGCATGGGGAGTCCGCTCATTCGGCCCTTGATTGTCGTGCGCGGCAAGAGTTTTGCCTGTCGCCTGCCAGCCGGGTGGCGAGAGAGTTTGGCAGCAGGCGGAAGTCTGCGAATCTGTCACCGCTGCGAACGCTACGACGAAAACGCTCAACTCGTCGCCCGCGTGCTGACCTTCATCTCGCGCAGCAGTGGCATGAACGGATTTGACAAGCTGCTGCCCGACGAGTGATCCCTTAGGACCGTGCCGGAAATAACTGTCCCATTGTAGCCTTTCGCTCTGCGAAAGATGCGTGGCTTTCGCGGAGCGAAAGACGACACTAAATTCCAGAACGATCCTTACCGGCCACGACCTTCCAGACTCATCCCAAACCAACCCTTCAGCACCCATTCCCCCAGCACAGTGACAACACCAAACACGATGGTCCCCAACAAAGTCGCCACGACGACGACCGCGTAGAGTTCCGGCATCCTGAACGACGACGCGACTTTTGCCTGAATCAGTGATCCCAGTCCCGTCGGCCCCGCGCTCACAAAGAACTCACCCACGATGGCACCGACAATCGCCGAACCGCTCGCAATCCGAATACTGGAAATCAGATATGGCAGCGCGGACGGCATTCTGAGTTTGACCAGCACCTGAAGCCGCGTCGCCCGGTTCAGCCGGAACAGATCCACCAGATCCGGATCAATCTGCAGCAATCCCGTCGTCGTGTTTGTGATGATCGGAAACAGACTAATGATGCACGACACCAGGGCGACACTCTGAAAGCCGCGTCCCAGCGTCAAAATCACAATCGGTGCGATCGCAATGATGGGGATCGTCTGCAGCAGGACCGCGTACGGATAGAAGGCTCGTCGCACGACGGACGATTGTGAAAACACAAACGCCGTTGCCGTCCCGATGAGTATACTCAGTGTTAGTCCCGTCAGAGCCGCCGCCGCCGTGAGCAACGTCGCCTGACACAGGTCACTCCGCATCTGCCATCCGGCTTCAAGTACCGCCATCGGCCCCGGAAACAACCCGGCATTCAGACCACGCACCTGCACCAGAAACGTGACCAGCCCCTGCCACAGTCCCACCATCAACAGCAGCACCGCGACCGGCATCAGCCAACTCGAAACGGAGGAATTGCTCGGTCCGGGATTGTGGGCAGGCATAGTTGCTGACTGACTGTTGGTTTCGAATTGTGCAAAAACATTGTCGGATGGACCGGATTATGATTCCGCCGCTTCCGACAAAGCAAGTGAGTCATTTGTACGACATGAGGATAGGCGTCGGAGTCACATCTTCAAGCCCCGGGAAACTGTGTTCGGCGACATTTGCACCCAGGATCGTCAAAGCCCGCAGGTGGCGGTCTGTCGCACGGCGACCGAGCAACTGATTCGTCAGCGATGTGGCCAGAATGTCGCCTGCCTGCTGGATCGTCGGGTTTTCGT
>JAYTAK010001288.1:0-2507 GCA_043737515.1 Candidatus Kuenenia sp.
GGGGACCGGTTTGGGCGCTCGACCGGTTTGCAGCACGGATGTGTTCTGTTTTGCCCGACCGGATTATCCCGCCGATCAGCTTCCGCCCGGCGTGCTGCACCCGCTGGCTGTCATGCAGGGCGTTGTGGCCGGAGTCCGCGATTACGGCAACCGTATGGGCATTCCGACCGTCAACGGAGCCGTCTGTTTCGACGACCGCTATCTCGGCAACCCGCTGGTCTACTGCGGCAACGTGGCCATGATTCCTGTCGATAAGTGCGACAAACTTGTCAGCCCCGGCGACCTGATCGTGGCCGTCGGCGGACGCACGGGCCGCGACGGAATTCACGGCGCGACGTTTTCATCAGTCGAACTCACTGAGGAAAGCGAACACATCAGCGGCGGGTCAGTGCAGATCGGTAACCCGGTCACCGAAAAGATGGTGGCCGATGTGATCCTCGCCGCTCGCGATCTGAATCTGTACTCCGCCATCACCGACTGCGGTGCCGGAGGTTTCAGCAGTGCCGTGGGCGAAATGGGTGAAGACACGGGAGCCGAAGTGTGGCTGGATCGCGCGCCTTTGAAGTATTCGGGATTGTCGTACACGGAGATCTGGATTTCAGAAGCTCAGGAACGCATGGTCCTGTCCGTGCCTGAAAAAAACTGGGCGGCATTCCATGCCCTCTGCGCCTCTGAAGGCGTCGAAGCCACAATTATCGGCAAGTTCACGGACACGAAGCAGTTGGTTCTGAGATACGGCGAATACAAAGTCGGCGAAGTCAGCATGCACTTCCTCCACGACGGCCGCCCGCCGGTGATCCGTGAAGCGGTGTATGAGATTAAAAGTAGCCGTCACGCTCTGCGTGAGGAAAGCTTAGGTGCCGACTCACACCAGGAAGGCAGCGACGTCACATCAAACACCTCGGCGTCTTCCCCAGGATTAACCGGCTCCGCAGCATCTGGTGCAACCTCCAGCGATCATCACGCGGAGCGTGATGGCTACAACAAGCCCGACTACACCGACGACCTCAAAAAGATCCTTGGCTCGCTCAACGTCGCCAGCAAAGAATGGATCATCCGCCAGTACGACCACGAGGTTCAGGGAGGCAGCGTCATCAAACCGCTCGTCGGCATCAACAACGACGGCCCGTCCGATGCCGCCGTCGTGCGTCCCGACCTGACCTCCAATCGAGGCCTCGTCATCTCCTGCGGCATCAATCCGCACTACGGCGACCTCGATCCGTACTGGATGGCCGCTTCTGCCATCGACGAAGCCGTTCGCAACTGCGTCGCCGTCGGAGCCGACCCGGACCGCATCGCGATCCTCGACAATTTCTGCTGGGGCAATACCGAACGCCCCGAAACCCTCGGCACTCTCGTCCGAGCCGCCGTCGCCTGTCAGGACATCGCGGTCGCGTACGGCACACCCTTCGTCAGCGGCAAAGACAGTCTCAACAACGAATTCAGTTATGAAGTTGACCTAAAAGGGTCTGACCCTCTTGCGACTTCAGGGTCTGACCCTCTTAAATCGCGGAAGACCGTCGCCATTCCCTCGACGCTGCTCATCACCGCCCTCGGCCAGGTCGATGACGTGGAAACCTGCGTCACCATGGACCTCAAAGGCCCCGGCAACCTGCTCTACCTGATCGGCGAAACCAAGGATGAAATGGGCGGCTCACACTACAACCTCGTCAACGGCCTCACCGGCGGCCACGTGCCCACGGTTGATAAGGAACTGGCCCCCAAAATCTTCCGAGCCCTCCATCAGGCCATCAAACAAGGCCTGATCCTCTCCTGCCACGACCTGAGCGAAGGCGGCCTCGCGGTTGCTGCCTCGGAGATGGCATTTGCTGGCGGGGTTGGGGTTGAGATTCTACTTGCGACGAACCCTGCCACATCCCTGTTCTCCGAGTCCAACACACGCTTTCTAATTGAAGCAACACAGGAAAACGCTAAGATGTTGGTCTCGATGTTCAGTGGACTTGTTTATGCCCAGGTCGGTCGGACAATGCTCGAACAGTCGGTCAGTATACTCAGTCCGACTGGTGCATCATTTGTGCGTGCTTCTTTGACAGATTTGAAAGCGATCTGGCAGGCTGGACTCAATCTGTGATCGAATGCACCAGGCAAAATGCCCCGAGGGTACAATGATTGCAACAGAACTCGACGGGCTGGAAACGCTCGCAGACTTGATGGATCGAGTGGGGAACGTGCCACTCGCACGGATTCGGCTCCAGCCATTCCCCGGCACAGCCACCGTTGCCGACGTCGCGCGGCTCTGCGATCGCGAGCCCAAATGCCTTTGCGAGCTGGTCGATGGTGTGCTGGTGGAGAAGGTCATGGGACATCAGGAATCCAGACTGGCAATTCGACTCATATTCGAGTTGCAGAATTTTCTTAACACGCACGATTTGGGCAGGGCCAATCGCAAACGGCCACCTGGCGTTGTGGCATCACAGTCGGCACCGGCTGAGCCCGCAGCGTTTGCAGTCCCTGACGGTGCTGGCGAACTTTTTCCACTGCCGCCC
>JAYTAK010001289.1:0-13325 GCA_043737515.1 Candidatus Kuenenia sp.
TGTGTGCCATTCCAGCGTCGCTTCGCCCCAGCCGAACAGCCCCGGCTGATCTGTCATGACCTTGACAAAGATCCAGTTTCGCATCCGCGCATGGCAGACGAGCGTTTCAATTGCCGTGATTTTCATGGATCGCCCCGTGGCAGTTGGCAGTTGGCAGTTGGCAGTTGGCAGTTGGCAGTTGGCAGTCGTCAGTTGGCAGTCGTCAGTTGGCAGTTAGCAGTTAGCAGTTAGCAGTTAGCAGTCTGGAGCGGGCACCGGGCGGATTCGTGTTTTGTTGGGAGAGAATTGAACTCCCTTCACAGCGATTAACCGCTTAATCGCTTAATCGCTCGAGGGCCGACACAATTCGCGAGCGGCAATGAACTGGATTCCGGCGAGCGGGGGATGTTAATCCCCTGATAGACACCGGTCAAACTCACAATTCTCCTGCCCCCCCCATTCCGCTGCCCCCATTCCCCTGCCAACGAAACACATGCCACTCATCCGGCACTCTGAACTCCCTGTTGTCAGCAACATCCCAGCCTCGCCGCGATTCAGAGAATCAACGTCACTCACTTACTAATCCCGATCGCGACAGTCGAACGGGGGTTGGCAGAGGAATGAAGACAGGAGAATGAAAGCCGGGAGTGTCATTCAGGCTCCTGGCGGGCCTGAAGCACAAGGCGAACAATTTGGGAACACGAATCTGCGCTCACGGCCTGAAGCGTAATCTCTGAATTCGCATCCCTGCATATCGCTGAAAGCCTGTTCGACCTGGACCAACAAATCACGAATCCACCCGCGGCACCTGTAAGTTTCGACTGCAGTTGCGGGGCAGGATACTGAACCTGCGGCGAATCGCCAGCGACACGGCAGCAGTCGCAACATTAACGCCGTTCGGGGGATGGCCCGTTGATTGAGACTGAATTCCGAGTGGGCGAGACTTCCAGCCTGGCATCGATTGGTGAAAACTCCTTGTTTTTTCAGCAATGACAAGCTGGAAGCTTATCCCACGAATTTGGCTGCTTGGTTGCTCCGCAGGCGGTCTCTGCGTACCGTACTCATCTGAAGTCGCTCTGACGAGTCGGTGCGAGAAAGAACGGACGGGCAGGAATGCCCATCCTACAGAAACACAGTTGTGATTATCTCTTTTTGGAGCTGCCCGATCGTGCCTCAGGTTTATTGCCGGATTTTGGTTGTTGCAGGATTGCTGTTGACGGGATTGAGTGACATCGTGACGGCACAGGGGCCGTCGAAGGAACTGGCGATCAAGCTGATGTCGCTGCCGCCGCGACCCAAACGTCCGGATCTTCCCGTGAGCAAACTTCCGCTGGAATTCCTGCAGGGCGAACGAGTCGCCTTTCTGGGTAACTCCCTTGCCGAACGCATGAATCTGTTCGGGCACTTTGAAACGCTGCTGCACACGCGGTTTCCGAAAAAGGAACTGGTCATTCGCAATTTCGCGCGACCCGCAGAAGAAGTCGGCATTCAGCAGCGTTCAGCCGACTACACGGCACTGGACGATCCGCAGTTGGCCTTCGGTGCGGACACGTATTTTTGTTTCTTTGGCTTCAACGAATCGTACGCCGGTCCCGAAGGAATCGATGGCTTCAAGGAGCGTTATGGTAACTATCTGGACACGATGACTAAACGCTATCCGCGCGATGACAGCAACGCTCCGCCGCGTTTTATCCTCGTCTCACCTATAGCATTCGAACCCACCGGCGATCCCTTGTTGCCGGATGGCTCTAAAGAAAATGAGAACCTGAAATTGTATTCAGCCGCCGTGGCGGACGTCGCCGCCGCGCGGAAGCTGGCATTCGTCGATGTGTTCGACGCTTCAGAGAAGATGCTCAGCGGCAAGCCGGGATTGCAGTACACCATCAACGGCTGTCATCTCAACGATGCCGGTGATCGCGAAGTCGCGCGAATGATTGATGAAACGACATTCGGTTCCGCCTCGTCCGCCAGCTTCGGTAGTCCTGCGTACGAAAAACTGCGATCGGCCATCAACGATAAGTCATGGGTGCATCTGCAGGATTATAGGATGCTCAACGGCTGGTACGTTTACGGTGGCCGACGAACGTTTGACACCGAAACGTTTCCACGAGAATACATCAAGATCCGCAAGATGGCCGAGGTACGCGATCGCTTGGTCTGGGATCTGGCTCAGGGCAAACCTGTGTCTGACGTGCCGGATGATGCGGGGACCGGCGAGCTGATTGTCCCGGAAACTCGCTTCGGAGAGCCACGTCAGGATTATTCGGAGGCTGAGGAGCTGCGATATCTCACGCCGCAGCAACTGATCGCTGAAACCAAAGTTCCTGAAGGTTTTGAGATCCAGGCGTTCGCTGATGAAACCATGTTTCCGGAACTCGCGAAGCCCGTGCAATTGAACTTCGATAACAAGGGTCGCCTGTGGGTGTCCTGCATGCCGACGTATCCGCAGTGGAAACCCGGCGATCACAAGCCGGATGACCGACTGTTGATTTTGGAAGACACCGATCACGACGGCAAAGCAGATTCCTGCAAAGTCTTTTACGACAAGCTGCACTGCCCGACCGGTTTTGAATTCTGGAACGGCGGAGTTCTCGTCGTCGATCAGCCTCGATTGCTGTTCTTGAAAGACACCGACGGCGACGACAAGGCCGATCAGGTCATCCATCTGCTCGATGGCTGGGCATCCGACGATACGCACCATACATGCGGCGCGTTCGAATGGAGTCACGGCGGAAAGCTCCATATGCTGGAAGGCATCGCCACCAGCACGACACTGGAAACACCATGGGGCCCGCATCGCAGCCAGGGTGCCGGTGGTGCGTATGTGATGGACCCGCGGTCGCTGAAGATTCGTCAGTTTGCTTTGCCAGGTCAGTACAACATGTGGTGTTATGTTTTCAATAACTGGGGACAGGGCATCGTCGGCGACGGAACAACAGCAAATCAGGCATGGGATACGCCATTGTCCGGAGCACAATTCGGAGGCAGCACGGGCCTCAACTTTGTCTTCAACAACGAAGGCATGCGCCCCGCGCTGGGCAGCGAGTTTCTGGTGAGCCGCAACTTCCCGGATCATATTCAGGGACAGTTCACATACGCCTGTGTCATCAACATGAACGGTCTGCCTCGGTTCACTGTGAATGACGATGGAGGCGGATTCCACGGTGATCGACTGAAAAACGCTGACGGCAGTCCCGATGATCTCATTCGTTCCACCGACAAGCATTTTCGGCCTGCCGATCCTCAAATCGGACCTGACGGTGCGTTGTGGTTCGGCGACTGGGCGAATGCGCTGGTCGGTCACATGCAGTACAGTCAGCGCGACCCGAGTCGGGATCACACCCGCGGTCGCATTTATCGGCTTGTTTACCCGAGTCGTCCGCTGGTCACACCGGCGACTCAGTTCGGGAAATCTGTTCCGGAAATCCTGAAACAGCTTCGCGAATACGAATGGCGCACGCAATACCGTGCGCGGCGTGAGCTGCATGATCGAGCGACCGCAGATGTGCTTCCGCATGTCGCTTCCTGGGTGAATGGGCTCAAAGCCGACGATCCGGAATACGATCGTCTGCGTACAGAAGCACTATGGATTCAGCAGGCTCATCACCAGATTGATACCGATCTGCTGACGGCTGTGTTGCAGGCACCAACGTTTGATGCACGCGCGGCGGCTGTCCGCATCCTGTCCGACGAACATCAGTCTTTTGCCGATGCTCAGGCCATGCTCATCGCTGCATCAAAGGACGAACATCCTCGCGTACGAACTGAAGCGGCGCGGGGGTTGAGTTTCTTTGACAACATCGAAGCGCAGGCGGCGTTGCTGGCGATGACCAGTTTTCCGGCCGATTACTGGGTCGATTACACCGTGCAGCATGCTCTTGGAGCCAACGAAAGCATCTGGCGCGGTGCATATATCGCCGGCAAGATTCCGGATTTGAGTTCACGTGCGGGTGAGATCGTGACAAAGCTGATGGAAGCGTCGAAATCGGGGGCTGTCGCGTTGCCGTTTCTGCAGACGCTGATGTCCCAACAACCGAAGCCGGAAGAAGAACGCAACAAGGCCATGACGGCGTTGTCGGATCTGAAGGGCGATGCAAATCGTGGTCGCGAAGTGTTCGTCCGCAACTGTACGGCGTGTCACAGGGTCGGCAACGGTGAGGGGCGTGAATTCGGCCCGAATCTTGCGGGCGTGGCGAAACGCATGAACAAGTTCAAGATCGTGCAGTCGGTGGTGGATCCAAATGTTGAGGTGGCCGAAAAGTACCGTTCGACGTTGATCGTCACAAATGACGGCATGCCGACCGCAGGACTTGTCGTGTCTGAAAATGATGTGGAAGTGGAACTCTTCGATGGCAAAGCCGTTCGCAAGATCGCCAAAGCCGACATTGAAGAACGCGTCACTCAGCAGCAGAGCAGCATGCCCGAAGGCGCGCCGGCAACGCTGGCTCCTTCAGAATTTGTCGATCTGATGGAATACCTGGGGGCGCAGAATCAGGACGTTGCACCAAAATAGTGTCATCGCGAAGTGAGTCCTTCTCTGTTGGTGAGTCTGTTATGTACACGCTGCGTATGGCCAGGCGGATGTTGTTCGAAACAAACAAGCGACTGCTCTGGAAACTCGTCTGGAATCTCGGCGTGAAGGGATCTCTGTCGGTCTTCAAGCATCGACGACGCATGAAGAAAGGGCAGTTCTTCCCGCCGTTCCTGTACATCTCCATCATCAACAGTTGCAATCTGCGCTGCCAGGGCTGTTGGGTCGATGTCGCCAGCAAGCAGCAGACGATCGACCTGCCGGCGATGAACAAACTCATCACGGAAGCGAAGCAGCAGGGGAACTCATTCTTTGGCATCGTGGGCGGTGAACCGTTCATGCATCCGGAACTGTTTCAGATTCTGGAAGCGCATCCGGACTGTTATTTTCAGGTCTTCACCAATGGGCAGTTCATCACCGATGAGAAAGCTCGCAGACTGTTCGAACTCGGAAACGTCACACCCCTGATCAGCGTTGAAGGCAACGAAATCATCAGCGACGAACGTCGCGGGCGTTCCGATGTGTATCAGAAAACGCTGGCCGGCATTGAAAACTGTCTCAAGCACAACGTGATGACGGGCGTTTGTACGAGTCTCGCCAAAAGCAACATCGATCATTTGCTCACCGAAAAATGGGTCGATCGACTCATTGAAATGGGCGTGCTGTACACATGGTTTCACGTCTATCGACCGATGGGACCGGATGCGAAGCCCGAACTCTGTCTGACTCCGGAACAACAACGCAAAGCTCGCCAGTTCGTGGTCGATATGCGCGCGAAGAAGCCGATCATCATCATTGATGCCTATTACGATGGCGAAGGTCAGGCACTGTGTCCGGCGGCGAACGGGATCAGCCACCACATCAATCCGTGGGGCGATATCGAGCCCTGTCCGATCGTCCAGTTCTCACGCGAATCAATTCATGCAAAGGACGATTCGAGATCTCTGTTCGACAAGTTCACGAAGTCCGAATACCTCGCCGATTTTCGTCAATTGTCTCAGGAAACCACGCGAGGCTGTATCGTGCTGGAGCGTCCCGATCTGCTGCAGCAGCTTGTGGAACGTCACAGTGCCAAAGACTCGACCGCGCGGGGCACTGCCATGCAGGAACTCAAGGCCATGATTCCGCGCACGTCACAGTATCACCCTGGCCATGAGATCCCGGAGAAGAATCTGTACTATCGACTCGCCAAGAAGTTTCTGTTCAATGACTTCGGCGTTTACAAAGGTCACGATCACACAAAGACCGCAGCACCGTTTCTGATCGGGAAGACAAAGCCCGTTGCCACTGTTGAGGAAGTGTCTGCCGACGCCGGTTGTTGCGGCGCAGCAACCGAATGCAGTTCGCACGGAACAGTGGTGCCGTTGAAGGTGAATTAGCCATAAACCGCATTGATCACGCGTCCGTCGCAGATCTGAATGGGGCGGTTGACGGGATCAAAATAGTGCTGATGCGGGTCGATGCCAAGACCGGAAAACATCGTCGCCATCACGTCCCACGGGCCATAGGCTTCCGTATGAGGGTAGGCTCCGCGACTGTCGGATTCTCCCACCACCGCACCACGCTGCACGCCGGCTCCGGCCAGAGCGATCGAATACACCCAGCTCCAGTGTTTGCGACCGGGAGTTGCTCCGGCGAAGTTTTTCTCCAGTGCAACCAGCGGAGCGCGGCCGAATTCGCCCATGCACACGACCAGCGTGGTGTCCAGCAGACCTCGCTGATCCAGATCTTCAATCAAAGCTGAAAACCCCTGATCGAATCTCGGCAGCAAGTGGTTCTGCAGCCCCTGAAAGATGTCGTTGTGCGTATCCCAGCCGTACAGGTCTGTGTTCGTCGGATCCAGATCCTGTCCGCGACTGTTGTGCGACCAGAACACGGTCACCAGCGGAACGCCGGCTTCGACCAGTCGGCGCGCCAGCAAACACGCCTGTCCGGATCGATTGCGGCCGTACCGGTCGCGAAGTGTTTCGGGTTCTTTGGACAGATCGAACGCTTCGCGGGCGTTTTGGCGAGCCAGCATGTCAAACGCCCGCTGATACAGAGCGTTCTTGTCCAATACCAACTTTTGATTCTCCATCGCCTGCATGTTGTGTTCGATAGCTGCCAGCAACGATTGTCGCGATGTCATCCGCACCGGCGGCAGATCTGACTGCGGCAGCAATGTCGGGACAGCGATCTCATCTGTTGTCACATTTCCCAGCGTCAGTGGATCGTAACCTTTTCCCAGCAGCCCACCGAACTGGCCTGGTCCTTCAATCAGTGGAACAAACGCCGGTCCATTCAGATGAACGGCTGTCTGAGCGAAATCCACGCTGGGCCGAACACGCTGCAGAATGGCACCGTGACAAGGGAGATCATCCGGAGAGGGCAGCGGGTTGCCCGATTTTCTCCGATGGTAGCGACCGGTCATGGACAGATAAAACGCTGATCCATGATCAAGATCCTCATGTGCCATGCTGCGAACAATGCAGAGTCGATCGGCGATCCTGGCAATCTGTGGCATATGCTCACAAAACCGCACTCCTGGAATCGCCGTGCCGATCGAATCGAACGCGCCGCGAATCTGTTCAGGTGCGTCGGGCTTGGGGTCCCACATATCGATCTGACTTTGACCACCGCTGGCGAACACGACGATCACGGCCTTTGCTTTACCGAATCCCGGTGCCAGGGTCGCAACCGCGTCCGCTGCCGCCGTGCGTTGCGGAATCAGTCCCGGCAGTGCCCAGTTCAGTCCGGCAAGACCACCAATCCGCAACCACTCGCGTCTGCGAAGCGGCGTGCCTGATCTGCCTGGTTGAATGAAGCTCAACATGATCGGAATTCCGAGTCACCTGGTCCGTCATCGTCGTAAGAATGCTGAATGACTTGCCACCTGCAGCTCTCAAAAATCATCGTGAGCGGATTGATGCGGGTACGGAATCGGTGCGGATAGTGTAAACTCTGTTCAGCAAACGTTCAGAGTTTTGTTTTCCTGAGAAGATTTAGCGTGCCACTTTACTGCAGTAGCGGACCGTGCGACCGACTTTGTAGCCACGTTCGCCAGAACGTGGGCGATCCAGAGGAAACCCACGCTCTGGCGAGCGTGGCTACGTTGGGTTGCGGGCGAAACCCGCGCCAAGAAGAATCCTTCTTCTGGTTCGACTTCGTCCTGGCCGAAGTCGTGAGACTTCGGACTGAATTGACCGCTCGCCCCGAATTCTCACGAATTCGGCTACCGCTGAATCCTGGACGCACATAGTACAGCCCGCCACACAGAATCACAGGTTTGCCATGAAACGTCAACTGTTGTCGCTTGTTGCGTTGCTTGTTGTGTCCGCGCAGTCACTTGCTGCGGATCGACCGAATATTCTCTGGATCAGTTGCGAAGACATCAGTCCGCGACTCGGGTGCTACGGCGATACCACAGCCACCACTCCGAATCTGGATCATCTGGCCACTGAAGGCATTCGCTTCACACACGCATTTACCTGCCATGGCGTCTGTGCTCCCAGTCGCACGGGAATCATCACGGCCAGCTACCCGATCGCACTCGGGGCGAATCACATGCGGTCAAAGGCCAAACTGCCGCCGCATATTCAACTGTTTCCGCAATACCTCCGCGAAGCCGGTTTCTATTGCACCAACAACAGCAAGACGGACTACAACCTGCGCTGGGATGAAGAAGCAACATGGGACGAATCGTCCGGCAAAGCGCATTGGAAGAATCGAAAAGGCGACGACCAGCCGTTCTTCGCTGTCTTCAATCTCACGATGACACATGAAAGCAAGGTGTGGCAGAAGGGTTGGAAAGAAGTCACTTCAGACCTGCAAGAATCGGAACGTCATCGGCCAGAACCGATGATTGTGCCGCCCTTGTATCCGGACACGCTGGCTGTCCGTGAAGATATTGCCCGGCTGGCTGATATCATCACGGTCATGGATCGCAAAGTCGGGCTGATCCTGCAAGAACTTGACGACGCAGGTCTCGCGGATGACACGATCGTGTTCTTCTGGTCTGATCATGGCAATGGTCTGCCGCGATCCAAGCGCTGGACGTACGATTCCGGGTCTCGAGTCCCGATGATTGTGCGTGTTCCCGAAAAATACAGAGGCATCGCCACCGAAGCCGCGGCCGGATCCACCGACGATCGGATGATCAACCTGATCGATCTCGGCCCAACCGTGCTGTCGCTGGCGGGCGTCGCCATTCCCGATGGAGTCGATGGTCATCCGTTTCTCGGCACGGCGCAGGGGCCTGAACGCGAATTCATTTATGGGGCTCGTGACCGCATTGATGAACGCTTCGACATGGTCCGCACGGTGCGATCGAGAGACTTTCGTTATGTGCGTAATCTGATGCCCTGGCGACCAGCGTTGCAACATGTCTCGTACGGCGAACAGAACGCGGTCATGCAGGAAATGCGGAAGCTGCTGGCCGCAGAAAAACTGCCTCCGCAGTCGGCTCAATGGTTCGTAAGTCCGCGAGCCGACGAAGAATTGTACGACCTGAACGCCGATCCCTGGGAACTGGTAAATCTCGCCAAAGATCCAGCACATGCCGCAACGTTGAAGGCACTCTCGGCAGAATGTGATCGCTGGCAGATTGAAACGCGCGACGTGCATTTGCTTCCGGAAATCATGCTGGATGCAGGTGAAACTGAAACCGGCAGCCGCTGGCAGATTCTGCATGGTGCCGACGGTTTGCAGCGAACCGAGAAACTGCTCACGGCGGCGAAATCAGCGGCGCACAGCATTGCCTCCCAATCAGACGTCGCGATGCCGGAACTCGACGCCGATCCAGCCGTCCGCTGGTGGCAGGTGATGGCGTGCAGCAAGGCTCCCAATGTGGCAGACTTCAAAGCGTTACTGGAGTCAGAATCACAATCCGCCGAGCCCGCGATCCGTATCGCAGCCGCAGGTGGACTGGCTCGCGCGGGCGACCTCCAGACAGCCGCTGCAACCCTCGGCGAATTGCTTGGCCATGAAAACAACTTTGTACGGCACGCGGCGATGCTGGAAATCGATGAAGCCGGGCCGGAACTGATTGCAATCACCAAAGAACAGATTAAGACAATGAGTGACGACGAATACTGCCAGCGTCTGGCCGATCACGCTCTGAATCGCTGAATCGCATCCGCAAATCGTGTGGCAGAATCGGCGTCGTAGCACAGATACAGCGACGGTTCGATCAGTTCCAGTTCCATCACTGCAGGCTGACCGTTCGGCAAGTTCACGAGATCCACGCGGCTGTACAAAGTGCGTTGCGGTATCGGTGCAAGAGCGCGCCGGGAAAACTCGATTAAAGCGGAATCGGGCGCGATCGACTGAATACGACTGCCGTGTTCTTCCTGCACTCGAAAGTCGCCTGCCTTTGGTGTCTTCAGAACGCTGTGGCTGTGCTCGCCATCAAAGAATATCAGCGACGTTTCGCCGTATTCGATGACGCTGGGAATGAACGGTTGAAGCAGGGCCAGACGTCCGGAGTAGAGCAACTCGATCTGCTGCAGATCCGAGGCTGACGAATCTGATCGCAGCCAGAATGTATCATTCGCATTCGCGCCGACGACGGGCTTAATGATGATCTGGTCCGTTTCAAACACCTCGAACATGCCGCGAATCTGCGAATCCGTCGGGCTTTGCACAAACTGAGTCGGCACGATCGTGATTCCGCGATCATACAGTTCCTGAAGATACGTCTTGCGGACGTTCCAGCGCACAACGTCGATGGGATTCCAGAGCACCGCCGAGGAAGCGTCGATGGTTTCCAGGACGGTAATAAACTCGTCCGCCGCCTGCTGATAATCCCAAGGCGAACGAATGATGACCATGTCATAGTCATCCCATTTCACCGTCGGACTTCGCCAGGACACGTTGTCCACTTGAACGCCGCGCGATTCCAGGCAGTCTGACACCAGCGCATCGTACGACACGAAATTTTCGAGACTGTCCATGGTGAGAAATGCAATACGACTCATCGTTTACCCAGGGTGAGAGATTTATATTCTTGACGCGGGCTTCGCCCGCAACCGACGAGGTCGCATCCCGCGACGCGGTTAAGTTCAACTGTACAGTTCTCGCGTGGTCATTTCGGATCTCCTGACATGTCAGATTCAGACACCTGCTCATCAGACTGAGTTGACCGCTTCCTGTAAACCCTTGCCGCCACTAAAACTTACGTCTCGCACCCAATTTGACGATGACCCACTCTTCGTACGAACCATTCGTCAGGTCTCCTTGTCTTGAAACAGAAACCGGATACCCACTCCGATCAGCGGCAGCGATGCTGTGGGGGAACAAACGACAAAAACTCCCCTGTTTCAGTGCGGTCATGTGAAAAATGTGTGATGTTGTTGGCAAGCGCCCCTCAGTGTGCGTATGCTTCGTTGGCGTGGCTGAGCCTTCTCGCTGATGGATCGGCAACTCTTTGTATTACCTTTGGATAGGCTCGGAAACGGCAGGTGACTGCGATGTCCAGTTCTGTTCTGGAACGACCGACTTTGGTATTGAATCGCAACTGGCAACCAGTTGCAGTCTCAACGGTCGCTCGTGCCCTCATTAAAGTCTGGAACGAATCCGCTCGGATCGTTGATCCGGCCAGTTTCCAGATTTATGGCTGGGAAGACTGGGCCAGCCTCCGTCCGGCCGATGGTGACCCTGTCATCCGGACACAGTGGCTGACACTGAAAGTTCCTGAAGTCATCACGCTCACCCGCTATGATCGACTTCCCGTCAAGATCGTGGCATTCAGCCGGCGCAACGTGTTCAAGCGTGACGGGTTCATGTGCCAGTATTGCGGTTGCAAGCCTGGCAGCGAAGAGCTGACGATTGACCATGTGATGCCTCGTTCCCGCGGCGGACTTTCCAGTTGGACAAACTGTGTGCTGGCCTGCATTGAATGCAACACACGTAAAGCCAACCGCACGCCGGAGCAGGCCCATATGCCACTTCGCGGAACACCCACGCGGCCGATGTGGAATCCTCTCTACGCACCGCACGGTGTGCGCATCGAAAGCTGGTCCAAGTTCGTCAGCGAAGCGTACTGGAACGTAGAACTGGAAGAAGCCTGAACGACCAATCCGACAAGGTTCGGCGTGCGTGTTTCATTCCTGATTATCGAAACTTCGGAACCGGCCCGGCATCAGCAATGGTGCCGGGCTCTTTTATTTCTACAACCGCTGTTTTGGGAACGACGGGATTTCCGATTTGCTCAGCATTGGAACAATCGAACTTGATCTGCCCGTTGTGCAGGCGGCGATGAGCGGCTACAGCGACTGGCCCATGCGCGCCATTGCCAGGAAGCTGGGTGCGCCGTATACGATTTGTGAGGTGATGATTGATTCATTTATCAGCTCACTGAAAGATCGCGCTAGGACACGCCATCATCTGCTGGTCACTGACAATGATCATCCCGTGGGTGCTCAATTGATGGGAGCGGAACCGGAAGAGTTTCCGCCAGCGGCGAAAAAGCTGGTCGAGGCTGGCTTTGATGTGATCGATATCAATTTCGGATGTCCCGCAAAGAAGGCCTCCGGACGATGTCGCGGAGGTTATCATCTGGGCCAGCCGGAAGTGGCGATCGAAATCGTCCGGCGGGTTCGCGATGCGGTACCGCAGGAAACGCCGGTCACGGTCAAGATGCGCCGCGGCCTGGATGACACTCAACAAAGTCGCGACAATTTTTTCCGCATCCTTGAAGCGGCGTTCGAACTGGGCGTGGCTGCCGTTACGGTGCATGGTCGCACGGTCGAACAGAAATACGTCGGTCCCAGTCGCTGGGGATTTCTGAAAGACGTGCGGCAGCATTTTCCGAATCGCACGTTGCTGGGCAGCGGTGACTTGTTCACGGCTGCTGACTGCGTGCGGATGCTGAGGGACACCGGCGTGGACGGCGTCACGGCAGCGCGAGGCTCAATCGGAAACCCGTGGATCTTCTCTCAAGCCGCCGCCCTGCTGCGCGGCGAACCGATGCCGCAACCGCCGACCGTGCATGAACAGCGTGAAGTGATCTGCGAACACTTTCGACTGGCGGAACAGATCCTGCCGCCGGAGCAGGTATCGAAACAACTTCGCAAATTCTGCATTCATTACTCCGCCTGGCACCCCGCTGCAGACGCCGTTCGAACTGCATTCATCGCAGTCCGGAACGCTGAAGACTGGCATCACGTCATTGCCCGCGAATATGCCGTCGAGCAGCCCGGACGGTATCCGACCGATCCTGGAAACTCAGGACAGGCGCTGGAAGTTTCCTGTGCCGAGCCTGTGTAGCGCGAGTTTCCGGCCGTTTAGCAACGCTTACTTTTCAAAACATGTTGCAGATGAGTCAAGTTTTGGGTGCGATGGTGGGCCGATCGAATGCAGGATGAACATTCATGTCCGTCGCATGGCCATAAAACACGGTCGAAGCGATGGTTGTTTGACCTTGACAGCCGCTCGATAATGCGACCTTGTTTGGCCAATAACTCGGACATGAATGTCCAAGCTACAGGAATCGCAACTGCGATTTACAATCCATTGGTCTGAGGCGAGTGGCGAAGCCGCGATGCCTCGCTGGATCCTTTCTTTCCAACAACTGCGCAAAAAGCCCAGCGCGGCCCTTCAGGCGGCAACCAAATCCCTTTGTGCCACATGTTATGCCTGTCCGTCCATCTCTTTGCTGTCTTTGCTGACACGTCTGCGCTCAATCCTCCGGACTTTGGCAGAACGATGGGGGCAGAACGATGAGAAGCGTTTGTGTTTGTGGTTTATTGTCCTGCCCTCATCGTTCTGCCATTTCCCGGGACAGTGATTTTGCGATCAGGAATTCCGGAAGGCAATTCCGCTTCGGTCTTTCCATCTT
>JAYTAK010001290.1:0-2505 GCA_043737515.1 Candidatus Kuenenia sp.
TACAACGAGCAGGGCGCAGATGAGCTGACTTTTCTCGACATCACCGCCACCAGCGATGCGCGGGACATGATTTTCCACATGGATTGTGAGCCAGATACATCCAGCGCATTGTATCGACGCCGATCTGTTCTGCCGCTTCTTCAAACCAGATGGCCGTGCCGTCCGACTTGTGCATCGGCTTGCCCTGTTCGTTTTGCACAAGGCGATGGCCCAGCAATGTGCGAAACGGTTTCTTTTCTTCCGCGTTGTCGGCTTCGTCGTAACGCATCATGGTGGACAGCGACAGCATCGAATAAAACCAGTTGCGGAACTGGCCAGGGAAGCATTCGGTCACGAGATCCGCCGGATACCACTTCTGCCATTCCTCACGGTTGGTGTTGTAGCCCATGGTGCTGAAAGGCACGATGCCCGCGTCGAGCCAGGGATTGCCGACGTCAGGGACACGGCGCATCCGCTGGCCTTCTTTGCCGGGTGTCTGGCTTTCGATGATGACTCCGTCGATCCACGGACGGTGCGGCGTGTTGCCTTCGAAATCGCCCCAACCTTCGACCGAACGTTCTTTCAGTTCGGCGAGTGAGCCCATCACTTCGAAATCCGACGGATCATTTTCGTTGACCCAGATCGGAAGAGCGAGTCCCCAGAAGCGTTTCTTGCTGATCATCCAGTCGCTCATGTTGGACAACCATTCGATCTCCCGTTCCTGGCCGTCGATGCTGTCCGGCAACCACTTGATCTGTCGCGTGACGTCTTTGATCTCGTCGCGCCAGTCCATGTTGATGAACCATTCATCGACGAGTCGAAAGACGAGTTCATCGCCCGTGCGCCAGCAGTGCGGATAAATGTGCGGATACGTTTCGACAGCGACCAGCATGCCTTTGGCTCTGAGCTTTTCGAAAACGAGTTCAGCCGTGGCCGGTGCGATCGCTTCCAGGCCGGCGAAGTCGCCAAACTCTTCGGAGTACGTGCCGTCATCCTTCAGCGGCGCGATGATCGGCAATCCAAGTGCGACTCCCATTTTGTGGTCGATATCACCGCAACCGGGCGCGATATGCACGATGCCTGTGCCTTCACCCGCGACCACATTGGCACTGCCTCGTGAATCGCGACCGCCGTCGATGACGCGGTGCGCCATAACCCCAGTCTCTTGTGGGATGAATACAAAATTTTGGGATTTCGCTTGATTGTTTCTTCCAAGTTCCTCTCCCATCTGAAGAATCGTTCGTTCTGGGCAACCACCCGGAATGTTTTGAGCCCTCAAATCATCAAATGGACCCTCATAGCGCCACCCAACCATCTCAGCACCCTTGATCGTACCGAGTTCTACGAAGCCGCCTTGTTCCTTGAAGATCTGGGCCAGAGTTTTCAACTTGCCGACGCCTTCCGGCCATTTCCATTCAGGGCGTCCAAAGCCATCGCGGAATTCGGACGCTAGTCGCTGGAAGTTGAGATTGTCTTTAGCGAAGTAGTAGACGGCATCGTCGCGTTTAGTCTGGATTTTGATGTAGTCCAGATCCGGATTCACTGCGCAGGCGACGTTGCTGGTGAGCGTCCACGGGGTGGTGGTCCAGACGAGGAGGTATTCGGGGGCTGGTGATTCTGGCGAGCGGCTGGGCGTCAGCCCTCCGTGTTCGGCACTGTGTTCGCCACGGAGGGCTGACGCCCTGCCGCTCGCCGGATCCCGCCTGATCGGAAACCGCACGAACACGCTCTTATGCGTCGTCAGTTTTCGGCCTTCGGCGATTTCCATCTGTGAATACGCGCTGCCGCCGCGGCCGGACCAGGGCATGACGTCGTGGCCCTGGTAAATCTTGCCGCGGTCGAAACACTTTTTCAGGAACGCCCAGATGGTTTCGTTGTTCTCGGTGCTGAACGTGAAATAGCTGCCGCCCCATTCCGAATTGCCAAGTCGCTCGACAAGCTGATGCGCCTTCGCGGTTTCGGTCTTGCCAGTCGGAGTCGTGATTGTGACCTCTTCATCGGTGCCAAGTTGTTCGGCCAGTTGGCGAAGTTGCTCGGGGTTGTCCCAGTCCATCCAGTAGCCGAGTCGCTGCGATTGTTCGGTTTGTCGAGCCGCAAACCTGAGGACTCGGCGCTTGCATTCGTTGACGAAATTATCGATGCCGAATTCATGGACGGCGGTTTTCGTGCCGAGTCCCAATTGCTTTTCGACTTCGACTTCCACCCACAGCCCCTGGCAGTCGAAACCGTTCTGGAATCGCTGGTCATGGCCGGTCATCGCAAAGAACCGCTGGTACGTGTCTTTATACGTGCGACCCCAGGCATGATGAACTCCCATGGGGTTATTGGCGGTGATGGGACCGTCGAGAAAGCTCCAACGCTTGCGACCTGCGTTTTTGCGTCGCAGTTGCTGAAACGTCTGCTGTTGCAGCCAGAGTTTCAAGACGGCATGTTCGCCGGTGACAAAATTGCTGTCGGTGACAGGTTGAAACATGAGAATGGGGAACCAGAATCTGCGATGGGAGAGAATCTTGTGAAAACTGCCGG
>JAYTAK010001291.1:0-2505 GCA_043737515.1 Candidatus Kuenenia sp.
TGCGGCTTTCTTGTCGCCCATCTGGGCGGCAATCTCAAGCTGTATGCCGGGGAACAGGCATTTAACGACTACGCGCACGCGCTGCACAGTCTGGGGCCATTGTTGGCGGCTGCGGAAGTCGGACTGTTCGCCACCTTCGCGCTGCATATTGGTCTCGCGATTTCCACGGCAGCCATGAACAGGATGGCTCGTCACAAGGAATACGCGATCAAAGAAACCAAGCAGGGCATGTTTATTCTGCCCAATGGCGGAGCGTCGAATTGGATGTTGCTGACGGGATTGCTGATCCTCGCGTTTCTTGTGACGCACATTCTGGACATGAAACTCAAAGGAAATCCTGGTGTCAATTATTCCTCAGTAATGGACGAAAAGAACCAAATCGATAGCGAATTCCATGACGTCAAAGCTGTTCTATCAACAACGCTGAATGCGGTCATCTACATTACGGGCATCGTGGCATTGGGCATCCATTTGTCGCACGGTGTCCGCAGTGCGCTGCAGACGCTGGGGATCAATCATAAGCGATGGAACATGCTGCTGAAGATCGGCGGGATGCTGTTCGCGTGGTGTATTGCTGCTGGATTTATCAGTCTTGTGGTCTGGGCAATGGGGTATAAAGGTTAGTGCTCTGTCAGAACACTTGTCATTGTTTAATTCTCGTATCATGGTCGACTGCGTTTCGGTCGATCGGGTTTCAAAAGAAATTCTGAGGTCTTCCGATGGTTCGCGTGGCAAGTGACACACTGAACTCGCGAGTTCCTGACGGTCCCCTGCAGCAGAAGTGGGACAAGCATATTTTCGACATGAAGCTGGTGAATCCGGCCAACAAACGCAAGTTCAGCGTGATTGTGGTTGGCACCGGACTGGCGGGCGGAGCGGCTGCGGCTTCGTTGGGCGAACTGGGCTACAACGTCAAGTCGTTCTGCTTTCAGGACAGTCCCCGACGCGCCCACAGTATTGCCGCTCAGGGCGGAATCAATGCCGCCAAGAATTATCAGAACGACGGCGACAGTGTCTGGCGTCTGTTCTACGACACGCTCAAAGGCGGCGATTATCGAGCCCGCGAAGCCAACGTGCATCGCCTGGCTCAGGTGTCCAACAACATCATTGATCAATGCGTGGCTCAGGGTGTTCCTTTCGCGCGCGAGTACGGCGGAACGCTGTCGAACCGCTCCTTCGGCGGGGCTCAGGTTTCGCGCACGTTTTATTGCCGTGGCCAAACCGGACAGCAACTGTTGCTCGGCGCCTATCAGGCCATGATGCGACAGGTCTCGACCGGCAAAGTTAAACTCTTCGCCCGCCGCGAAATGCTGGAACTGGTGATCGTGGATGGCTTGGCGCGCGGCATTGTGGTGCGTAACCTGGCCACAGGGCAATTGGAAACTCACACCGCTGACGCCGTGGTGCTTGCAACGGGCGGTTATGGCAATGTCTATTATCTTTCGACGATGGCCAAAGGCTCTAATGTCACGGCCGCATGGCGGTGTGCTCGAAAAGGTGCCCTGTTCGCAAATCCGTGCTACACGCAGATTCATCCGACTTGTATTCCGGTCACCGGTGATTATCAGTCCAAGCTGACGCTGATGAGCGAAAGTCTGCGTAACGACGGTCGCGTCTGGGTGCCATCCGCCAGGGGCGATAAACGCGCGCCGGACCAGATTCCGGATGCCGAACGTGACTACTATCTGGAACGACGCTATCCGTCGTACGGCAATCTGGCTCCGCGCGACATCTCGTCGCGAGCGGCAAAGGAGCGCTGCGATGCCGGGCATGGCGTCGGTGATTCCGGGCTGGCCGTGTTTCTGGACTTCCGCGATGCCATCCAGCGGGATGGCGAAGATGTGGTCCGCAAGAAATACGGCAACCTGTTTCACATGTACAACAAGATCACGGCTGAAGATCCGTACAAGCAGCCGATGCGTATCTTCCCGGCAGTCCATTATACGATGGGCGGACTCTGGGTCGATTACAACCTGATGAGCAACATCAAGGGGCTGTACGTCCTGGGTGAAGCGAATTTTTCGGACCACGGTGCCAATCGCCTTGGTGCCAGCGCTTTGATGCAGGGGTTGTCGGACGGCTACTTCGTCATTCCGTACACGATCGGTGACCATCTGGCGACAACGAAGCTGGAGAAAGTTGCCGAAGATCACCCCGCATGTCTGCAGGCGAAGAATGATGCTGAAGACCGCATCACGAAGTTGCTGGGTGTGCAGGGGAAACGTTCCGTCGATTCGTTCCACCGCGAGTTGGGTCTGCTGATGTGGGAGAAGTGCGGGATGGCCCGCAACCGCAGCGGCCTGGAACAGGTGATCGGCCAGATTCGCGAATTGCGTGAGCAGTACTGGAAGGATCTTCGCGTTCTCGGTTCCGGCGCGACGCTCAACCAGAGTCTGGAGAAAGCCGGTCGAGTCGCCGACTTCATGGAATTCGCTGAACTGCTCGCGATTGACGCTCTGAACCGCGAGGAATCCTGCGGCGGTCATTTTCGTGAGGAATATCAAA
>JAYTAK010001292.1:0-2504 GCA_043737515.1 Candidatus Kuenenia sp.
ACACGGAGCAAAATATGGCATCGTACCGGCAGGTCTTGGTTGTCGTGACACGCTGCGCATGGAATCGGCGATGCCGTTGTATGGGCATGAATTGAATGAGACCATCGATCCGCTCACGGCGGGTCTCGAATTCGCCGTGAAGTTCAACAAGCCTGAGTACCCCGGCAAGGCAGCTCTGGAATCGGTCAAAAGTCAGGGCCTGAAAATGGCTCGCGTCGGTCTGTTGCTCGAAGGTCGCCGCATTGCTCGTGAAGAATCGCCCGTTCAGGTCAACGGGCAGGATATCGGCAAAGTGACGTCCGGCACGTTTTCGCCGACGCTGCAGAAAGTCATTGCGATGGCCTACGTCCCGGTCGCTTCATCGTCGCCGGGCACTGTCGTTCAGGTCAACCTTCGAGGCACGCTCGTTTCTGCCACAATCGTCGCCCTGCCCTTCTACAAACGCAGTGCGTAAATGTAGGATGGACATTCATGTCCGTCGTGGGATGAAATGTAGGATGGACATTCTTGTCCGTCGTGGGATGATTGGTTTATTCCCGCCCGAATCGAATCTGGAATCAAGGTTCCGATGATTCCAGTGTTTCGCTAAAATCCGCTCCTCATATTCTTCATTCCCACCTCAGGTTACTGACGATGACCGACCGAAACTACAGTGCATTTCAGCAAAAAGTCATTAAGCGATACTACGACAATAAAGATCAGATCGACGAACAGCGGCTGAGCGAACTGGTCACGAATCTGTATCTGGCTCCACCCAAAAAGCAGGCCAAAATGTGGGAGTCCGCAGAAGAGCTGATGACGCGCATGAAGTTACCCGCCAGTCGCATCGCGCATGTGATGGAAACAAAAGACGCGGCAGTGCTGGCAAAAGTTGTGGAAGAACTCCAGAAGGGTGTCATCAAGCGCGGTTGAGTTTAGTTTTGTGCTCTGTAGGTCCAGCCTGCCGGGCTGGACTTCTTCAGTAGGTCCAGCCTGCCGGGCTGGACTTCGCGGCTTGCCGCGACCTGCGACCAGACACGATGGATCCAATAACGACGCGACGACGTTGAGCGGACGTCCGCCCCACTGCGGTTCGCCTTGCAGCAAAGTGAAAGTCCTTTCCGGCAGAAAGGACCTACAGAAGGCAGTCCTTTCCGGCAGAAAGGACCTACATGGGAATCGCGAAAGAAACATGGCACATCGCCCACTCACCGTGCTTCAGGTTCTCCCGGCACTTGAAAGCGGTGGTGTGGAACGCGGTGTGCTTGAAGTGGCGGAGGCACTCGTCGTCGCCGGACATCGATCGCTGGTGATCTCCGGCGGAGGCCGCATGGTCGCCGAACTGACGAATCGCGGCAGTCAGCACTTCGAAAAAGCCCTCGGCACAAAATCACCGCTGACACTGCGACACGTCTTCTGGCTGCGAAAGCTGATGATCGAACAGCAGGTGGACGTGGTCGATATTCATTCGCGCATGCCCGGCTGGATCACATGGCTGGCATGGAAAAGCCTGCCCGCCGCAAAACGGCCCGCGTTGATTTCGACTATGCACGGCCTGCATTCCACCGGGTTCTACAGCAGCATCATGTGCCGTGGCGAACACGTCATTGCGGTCTCAGAAACCGTGCGTGAGTACGTGCGCCAGAACTACAGTTTCGTGCCTGAAGAGCGACTGCATCTGATCCATCGCGGCATTGATGGCCATGAATATCCGCGCGGTTTTCAACCGGACGACTCATGGAAGTCCGATTTCTTCCGTCAGTTTCCCAAGGCACGCGATCAACCGCTGTTGACGCTCGTCGGAAGGCTCACGCGCCTCAAGGGGCACGCAGATCTGCTGCATCTGCTGGCTCGCCTGAGAGATCGCGGAATTGTGGCACACGGACTCATCGTCGGCGGGACGGATCCTCGCAAAGCCGCTTATGCCGATGAAATGCAGACGCTGGCAGCATCGTTGAATCTGTCAGACCATGTCACATTCACCGGCCATCGATCGGATCTTAAACAGATCTACGCGATTTCATCGATTGTGCTTTCATTGTCGTCCACTCCCGAGTCCTTCGGTCGCACGGTCGCAGAGGCACTGTCGATCGGAACCCCCGTCGTCGGCTACAACCACGGTGGTGTTGCGGAGATTCTGGCCGCACAGTTTCCATCTGGTGCCGTTGATGCCGACAATCTTGATGCCCTGACGGAAACCGTCGCTTCGATTCTGGCCCTTCAACCACGGCCCATCCCTGGTCCCAACGTCTTCGAAAAAGAGACCATGTTACGCAAGACGCTGGACGTCTACGAAATGGTCAGTGGCAGGGCCCGTTGAATCCAAAACGATCCGGCAAGGAATGGTGCCGTGGTGATCGCCGAATTTCGATGACACACGACTCGGGTTCATCAAGGTCGATTGCGGCCACTAAAGTGCTGCTCACAAACAGGTTACAGCGATTCCAGGCTCTGGCGACCGACAGTGGCTCGACTGGACGTCAGAGGCCGGATCGAGTATGGTGCTTGGTTCCCCGTCGAGAAGG
>JAYTAK010001293.1:0-5754 GCA_043737515.1 Candidatus Kuenenia sp.
CGGGTGGGGGAGCAGCCTCCTGCGTTCGTTGCTTTTTAGTTGCCAAACCTTGGTCCACTGGCACGAGGCCAGTGGGGCAAATAGCACTGAGGTTCTTCCCACCGGAACTGCGAGATTTTTGAATCACGCAATCCACAAAAATGCCATTGCAAACTCGGGACTGGCGAGATCGCACCCCGTTTGGCAGCGACGGTGTTGCCACCTGATTGACTTTCCTGCTTCACCTGCGTGAGCCGATTGGCGTTATCGTATGTCCAGGTGTTTTTGAAGTCAGCGGTGCCGGAGATCGTCGCCGTCTGCTGCGTGCGACGATTGTTCGCGTCGTAGACATTGGTCAGCACGGTTGTCGGAATGCTTTCGATTGCCGTCCCCGAATTGCTGGACGTCAGGACTCGCCCGAGGTTGTCGAACGTGTACGCCATCTGGGTTCCGGTGGCCGAGGCGCTCGTCCACTGACTGGCTGCGTCGAAGTTGTAGTTGAACGTATTCACGACCGTGCTTCCCGACATCCATTTTTCCTGCGTCCGACGATGCAGATTGTCGTATGTAAAGTTTGTCACACGTCCGTTGCGGTCTGTGCGACTAGTCACGTCTCCTGCCGCATTGTAGCCGAACGATTCCACTTTACTGAGCGAATTCGTTTCACTGGTCACACGATTCAAGCCGTCGTACGCCCAGTTCGTGACGTTGTTGTCGGGATCTGTCAGCGACGTCCGGCGACTGAGGGCATCAAACACAAACTTCGTGACCGGAGACGTCAACGCCCCGCTCCGTCAGGATCCGGCTGAGTGATCTGCGTCGTGCGGTTCAGATTGTCATACGCCCACGTAGTGACCTTGCCCTGCATTCGTCTCCGTCATGCGTTTTCCATTCGCATTGTACGTACCGAGTCGAAACAATGAGCTGCGTCCCCTTACCCTTTACCTGCGTCCCCTCACCCCTTACTTTCTTCATCCACTTACTTTCTTTCTGACACCTTTTGTGACTTTTCCTTTTGTGACTTTTCGAGCTTCGAGGGGCTGATCATCGACGACCTCGGGTACGTACAGCAGAGCCGCGAAGAGATGGAGGTTCTCTTTACTCTGCTGGCGGAACGCTACGAACGCGGCAGCGTGCTGCTGACGAGCAATCTCCCCTTCAGCAAGTGGGATCAGATCTTCAAAGACACGATGACCACAGCAGCTGCCATCGATCGACTGGTGCACCACAGTTTCATCATCGAACTAAACGTGCCCAGCTTCAGAGTCGAAACTGCTCAGTATTCCAAATCAAAAGGACCGTCTTCAGCACCGAAACCGCCTGGTCCCAATCCATAACAGGAAATTTTAATTGTCGCTAATGGGAAAGACTAATTGTCGCCGAACAGTAACTTACAACCACGACAGTGCCATTCGTGGCTGATACCTTTTGTGATTCCTTTTTGTGTTTCGTAATACGTTGCCTTACGATATTTCGTGACCAATTGTGAAGGGTCATTTAGAAATGGCTACGTCTCGCGGGGAAGTAACAGGTGCGTTATGGTCATTGGTCCGTTGTCCAACGCATGAGCAGTTTCCCCAACTCTTGCGGTCGCGATAAGCGAGGTGGTGATGTCATCAATGACCGAGGCAATGAATTGAGAGCCATTGCAAAGCTTGAGTGAATTCCGATTGTTTTCGATCACACCCAAGAGGCCGTTCCAAGCTCTCGGAATGTCACTGTCCATCACATACGCAAGCATTCCGGCGTGAGACAATCCCGCCGAGTACTTTCTGGTCACAAAGCACATCATGCCTTCTTCGCCAACATAAACTGAATGCTCCGTCTTGAACCCACTGGGAAACGCGACGTGCAGCCTTTTCGCCTCGAACGCAAAGTAATCTCGCCGCGACTGCACGTGCTTGAATCGCAAATCGAGCCGTCCGAGTCTTCGACCGTGCAGATCGAGAATCCAGTATTGAGGAACAACATCGAACGGTAATTCACGGAAGTCAAAATCGTTTTGCAGTCGTCCGGCTAGGCGAAACGTGATGCGATCCTCAATCTCATCGGCAGGCGGATTCGGCATGCGAGACCATGCCAAAGCAATCGCGAGAATAATTTCACGAACGTAGCTTTCGGTAAACGGGTTGAACTTCGGATTGATCTGTCCGCTGATAGTTTCGATCCTCATTCCGCCCTCGAATTCAGATACTCGAATATCGTGTCTGCGTCATTTAGGGCGGCGGTCCTACACCAGTTGCGAAGAGTTGCAGGTTTTAAGATGTAGAGTCGATCATGATCGAAGAAACTGAACCCGCGCAGATAGCTAAAAGTTCCCTGTCGATGTTTTGCCGCGGACTGAAGTTTCTTCAACATCTCCCAAAGTTCTGGATCACTGCCCGCTTCAGAATACGCTCCATGATGACCGCTAAAATGCACTATCACCAGTACCAAATTGAGTTCTTCCGAAGCCATTCCTTCTACGTGGAATCGGGAAGTCCCCCGCTGTGTGCATCGCTCAAGCGACTGCACCAGAGTGTTTGCATATCGCTTGCGATCATGTTCATCTGGAAATCGGAGTGCTGGGATTGAAGCATCCAGATTCGGTCGATGAATGCTAGGGCGAAAAACTTCCAACGTGTCCTCAATCAAAACCCATTCTGAATCGCTGACCCTATAGTAGGAATTGATTAGCGGTTCCAGATCGCTAATTGCGACGCCGATAAGCTTCGAACGCTGCTCCCTAGTCTTTCCTTTGATAGATTGCTCAAACTTGCGATGAATGGTTGCAGCTTGACGGACGATTTCCGCCGCGTCTGATCTCGCCAAGTCATCAGATGGTAGTGGAAATGGAAGGTTCAAGCTTTCGAATAGGTGAAACTGGGATCTGCCGATTCCGTTACTTGAACCGGAGTGGAATGCGATATACCGCATCATTCTCGAACCCAGCACTGCAGTGAGGAATCGCAAGAGGTCTTCGTCATCTGAGCTTCCAGCAATAGAATGAAGGGAATGGCGAAATCGCAACTTGTATCCAGAGAAAGCAAATTTTGTGAACCCCCTGCTCATCAGCACCATCGGTGGCTGGAAAATCTCATCACTTGGCTTTCGGTGCAACTCGGTGAGCGATGCTTGTATCGAACTATTTCCAAATCGCGTCTTTGCGGCCAGGAGGCCTTTCCCGAGAGTCGTACAATCTTCAGGAAGCAGAACCATCGCCGGAAATCGGCGGTCATTTGCGATGTACGAACTTGACAATTCCCACGGCGCGACCGGCTTTGGCTCGCCCGATGAAACACCGGGATAGTGCGGTTTGAATCCCACGCCGCCAACCCAACGTTTCTTTGCTCCATGGTCACCCACCAAGCTTACAAGATTGTGAAGACTCGGCAACGAGTCAAGCCGCCGAAGAAACTGTTCATCTCTAGCCGTGCCCCAGAACTTCCGGCTCCAGACTGACTGCAGCCGGTCCCGGATTCCGGCTTCAACGATATCTCTCAGTGGCACCAATTTGTGATCGTCCGGTTCGACGACGATAATTCCGCGACGTCTGTCGAAGCGATTGAGCTTAGGTGTCTCGTATTGGACCTCACTGTCGAGTAATGGCGGTGTTTTGCGGTATCGCATAATGAAACACGCATGAGTCGCATCAAACAACAAGCGTCGGAAATCCGCCAACTGCACGATGCGTTCGACCGTCACCGACTGAAACCATTCGGCGTCTAGTGTCCCGTGTAGGTTGACAAGAATTGTTGTCGGTAGAATCAGACAACCGATTCCATTCGTCCCAAGATACTCCCGGGAACGCTTTGCAAAATGCAAAGCAATCTGTTTGTCGCCGCGGCTATCCCACGGCGGGTTGCCGACCACTAGGTTAAAATCGCGGTCAAATTGATTCCCTTCCAAAAAACTACAACTCGAAATAACAGGAGATTCGTTTGGTTCACCGTCCGCCGTTGCAAGCAGCGGTGGCAGAAATCGGTCGTGCCGCACGTTGGCCTTGAATTCATCCACATCTGTCGGCCGCAGTTTTTCGAACAATGCGAGGTAGAGACTGAACGCAGTGATCCGACATGCGTCTGGATTGGTGTCGATACCGCGTATCTGATTGAGCAGGATATCCAGTAGGGCCTGCGCCTTCGTCTTCTTCCTGCATTGTGGATTGCCGCGCAGCCACTGTTCGCTGATCAGGTTGAACATTGCGACGAGAAAAATGCCCGAGCCGCACGCGGGATCGAGGATCTTCCAATTCGGTGCTTCGTTGAACCGACCTTCCAGCGCGACATGCAGGGTGGTTTCCGCAAGGTGCCGCGGCGTGTAGTACGCACCATCGGATCGCCGTTTGTCAGGGTCGATGTTCAGGAACTCTTCGTAGATCGCGCTGATGGTCTCGACCGGGATCACGCGAAAATCATACGCCCAGAATCCGAGAGTCATCTGGCCCGTTCGCATGTCGCTGCCACTCAGAAAGCCAGCAACTATGTCGAGGTGGACGGAACGGACTCGACGCTTTTCAGCGACCAGTTCGGTGTCGAACATCGTGCCGTTGAATTCAACCCTGAGCCGCTCAAAGAACTCGTCGTACAGACGACTCTTACGGTCAGCAACGTTGCCCGACGTCAAAAGGTCGAGCAGACTGGACGCGCCGTTCGGGTAATAGTCCGGCTTGATGAATTCGCGTTCCTGCAGAAATGACACAAACAGAATTCGTCCGAGCAACGCGTACGCCCGCTGTAGATCCCAATCGTCGCCCGTCGCGGCAAGTTTCTTCGCTGAGTGCGAGAGATTCTCAACGAGACAATAATCGACTGTTTCGTTTGCCGGAAAGAATGGCGCGTTGTCCTGAAAGAACTGGCCCGTTTCGACGGACCGAACGAACTTTGCACACTCCAGCGCCTCCGTCAAATCACGAAGCTGAGGAATCAGGCTAGGCAGTTCCGCTTCAAACAATCCATCGGTTGGAATCTCAACTGGCTTCCTGAGCGTGCTGTAAACCTCGACCGCAGTCCGCGTCAGGAAGACAAGCAGCGGCGTGAGTCCCTGATTCCAAGCAAATTGTTGCGTTGCGTGCTTTGTCTTAACGTCGAATGACTGGCCTTCGCAGATGTAGATTGTCGGACGTCCATCGACGCACAACACACCTGTTAGATTCAGTTTATTCCACGCCTGCGCGACGTAGTGCGCATATGGCAGGAGGATGGAATGATTTCCCAGCTCATCAAGCGATGCGAGAAAGATCGATCCCTGAGATATGTGCTCGGCAAAGGCTGCCGTGCCTGATTTTGCACTCGATGACATTCCACGTCCTGTTGTGGTCGGTTAACCTGCGATCTCAATTCCAGCCAGTTTACCAAATCAAGTCATCGAACGGACGAGTTACGAGTCCGAACATGGAGGAAACGTTCACAATTGTCTTAAACTCAGGCCGCGTTTCAACCCCGGTCGTGGACTTCGGACGACAATTTCAGGGCCCCATGACAGTGTCCCCCGAGACTAGTGAACTTTCAAGCACTCTGCTTGGTAGTACTCACTGAGAGCGGATTCGCGATTTGTAGGCATCTTATGGCAAGATTCGGCGTGACGGCAGTGGTTTGATGGAAGAGTTGTTCAGCCGCATACGCTATTCTGGAGGTTGCGGCTTTTTGCGAATGGCAAAACATGGTCTATCAGTCATGCCGCCAAAATGATCCGTCGAAAATCCAAGCTGATTGTGGGCATGCCCGAAGGTTTTCGATTGCGGTGAGCTGGGCATGGTTCGGGAAGACGTCTACACTGGCGGACGGTGATTTTGGA
>JAYTAK010001294.1:0-13305 GCA_043737515.1 Candidatus Kuenenia sp.
CGTTTCAATGCCGTCTGTCCGGGCCTCCTGAAAACATCTGCCTCGGCCGGAATTCCTGGCTATGTCGATAGCTACCTGTTCGCCGAAAAAGCGACACTCCGGAAACAGGCTGTGCAAACGGAAGAAGTTGCATCGGCGGTCGCTTTTCTGCTCAGCCCTCGCTCGTCCGGCATCAACGCCCAGGGCATCGTTCTTGACGCCGGGATGGCCATCAATTACTTCGACGCCGCGATTGTCAGAACTGACTGATATCGTTCCATCGATCCCGAATCCACAGTTGTAATGGCAGCAGGATGAAGAGCCATGTCCAGAAGACATTAACAAAAGCGCTGAGCAACAACGTCATTTCGATATGCTGACTTCTTGCGACGGCGCTGGTGGCGGCGGTCAGACCCAGTATGGGTGCAGCGAGACAGAAGAATGCCGGTGCAGAAATCAGCACGGTCAAAGGCAAAGCGGCCCAGCGCGTGTAGAGCGACAGAATGACCGCGATGTGACTGCTGAAGCCCAGCACGATCAGAAAACTGCTCACCATTGTCATCGAGCATTCGCGTGCGATTCCTTCGTAGCCGGAGACCAGCGTCACAGCCAACCAGAACGCAACAGGGACCAGCGCGACCAGGCAACCGCCCGCTTTTTCCAGCAGGATGCGGACGCCAGTGAGTGGAATCGATGCGAGAGTGGATTGGGTCGTCTGTCGGATTTCGTAGAACAGGCATCCGGACGAGTACAGCAGGACTTCCAGTACCAAAAATCCGGCAAATGTCTGAAACGCCGTCCATGCCAGGTCGCCGCGTAGCATGAATAGATTGTTGTCGCCGTTGTTCCTCTGCAGCAAAATGAACCCGCCAAACACGAGTCCGCCGCCGAACAGTTTCGCGATGAAGAAACTGCGGCCACCGGTGAAGAACAGGAACTCTTTCCACATCACGGCCATCGGCCAGCAGCGTCCAACTGACCAGCGACGAATGGCAGGATTTTCTGAAGGACCGCCCACCTCGACCGGTGCCGACCAAAAATCCAGCGTCAGCGTACTGATTGCAAACAGAGCGATGGCCATCACGACACTGACCCAGAACTGCTGGCCCAAAAACACGATCGTATCGTCGGTCTGCAACAGTACTCGCAGCCGTTCAAAGACATTGATCGTTTCAAGCGCGGGGGGAATGCTGTTGAGTGTGTCCGATATGACAGTCGGAACAACTCCTGGTGGAAATGCGACAAGGCCATTCACGATCAGGCTCGGCAGCACAAACATCAGGGCCAGAATCACACCCGCCATGCCTGCCGCGCGACCTGATGTGGCACAGCGCACGCTGCAGAACAGCGAGAGGTTGGCGACAAACACCATCCATGCCGCAAGCGCGATATACGACGCGATGATCTGCTGCCATAACACTCCGCCGAGCGTGATCGCCAGGAACGTGAACGGCAACTGGATGACCAGCAGCATGAGTGAACTTACGAGCCGCGACGTTGATTTCCCCAGCGTAATCGACAACGCCGTCATCCCGGCCAGACGCAGCAGGGCAAACGTGCCGGCATCCTTTTCTTCGGTCACTGCCGTGACAAAATAACTGACGCCGGAAACGGTAATGAGCAACACATTCAGGAAACAAATGGTTTCGAAAAAGTGCAACCCGATCCGACTGGTTCCGAATGCATCCGTGAACGCAATGGAGATCGAGAAGAACATGATAAACGAAAACACTGCACGGATGATGTGCGGATAGATGGATTTGGAATCCATCTTCAACGACCAGTTAAACAACATCAGTGTTCCTGAAATCACGTCCGGACTCCTCGCGTTGTCAGATCCATGAACGCCTGATTCAGGTGGCGTCGCTGCTGGCTGAACGAGGCAATCGGCAAGCCCAGAGTCAGCAGGGATTTCAGAAAATCGTTGGCCGACAGTGAAGATGCGAGCTGGATATTGAAGTCCCGCCCAGTCGTAAACTCCGGCTCCTTCACGTCATCAACGCCTGGCAGTTCACGAATGCGGGCGATCACATTGTCGTAGACCGCTGCCAGTCGCAAATTGTAAGTCGGCAGCTCGTCAGGCGATTCCAGCAGCACGTCCATCGGACCGCTGAATTTGACCTGGCCGCGGTCGATGATTGTGACGCTGTCACAGAGTTCCGCCAGTTCACTCAGAATGTGCGAACTGATAAACACGGTCTTCCCCATCCGCCGCAACTCGCGCAGGATTTCCATCAGTTCGATTCTCGCACGAGGGTCCAAACCGCTCGCCGGTTCATCCAGGAGCAGCAGATCCGGATCATGCACCAGAACTCGAGCCAGACTGACGCGTTGCTGCATCCCGCGTGACAGACCACTGATCAGATCATTACGGCGACCGTCCATGTCAGTCAGTGTCAGCACATCGTGGATCACCTGATCACGCTGTTTGAGCTGCAGACCGTAGGCTGCGGCGAAGAAATCCAGATACTCAAACACCGTCATCTGACGGTACATGCTGAAGTGATCGGGCATGAATCCGATCCGTCGTCGCACGCTGATCGGGTCGGCTCGCACGCTGCTGCCGAAAACCTGAATCTCGCCCCAACTGGGTTTCAGCAGCGTGCAGATGGCCTTCAGCGTCGTCGTTTTTCCGGCACCATTCGGCCCGACAAACCCATGCAGCGTCTGCGGCATCACACAGAATGTGACCTGACTCAGCGCCTGATGCCCCTTGAAGGCATGAGACAGATTTGTAACGGAAATTGCCGGGATGTTTTGTTGAGTGATTTCAGCCATCTATCTAATCCTCTTAATCTTAATCTTCTGACTCTACCGGATTCTATGTGCAGTCAGGAAAAACGAGTTTACAGCATGCATTCAGGCCCAAAGGGCCGGCGCTATGTCAGCCTGGGGCATCGCCCCAGGGTGGAAACACCAGTGAGTTATTGAGCCCCAAAGGGGCGGCACTAAGACGAATATCAGGTTAGGATCGCCCCTTTGGGGCTATGCGAAGATTGAATTGAACGAAACCTGGGGCGTTGCCCCAGGCTGACATAGGACCAGCCCGTTGGGCCTGAAGACAGATCTTAAAAGACTATTCAAAACCAATGACAGTTTGTGAAATCACGACACATAGAATTCGGTAGGGTCAGATAATCTTAATCTTAATCTCTTGCGATTTCTTTGCTTTCGTTCATCAGCGTGATCGAGCCACTGCAGGGGAATCGATTAAGATTATGATTAAGAGTAGGATTAAGAATTAGATTATGAACCATGAACAAGTGACTGCCGTGCGGCTGAGAGTCTATTTCTTTTCCGCCGGATCCACGTTGATGCCCTGATCACGGGGATTCAGGAACAAATCCCGGACGTATAGAATTCTGCCCACACGGCGGATTTCGGCATCGACGCCCAGATGCTGATTGTCAGTCATCGGTGCGTAGACCAGGAGTCGGATGCGATCTTCCGGCAGGCGGAACTTTGCGGCATCCTGAACAAAGTCATCGACCAGACTTCGGCGAACAAGATCCGGCAGCATTCGTTTGAAGCTGGCTTCCACGGGGTCTTTTGGTTCCTGCTCCGGTTCTGCGATCGTCTGCAGCATGGAAGGACCAATCGTGTAAGAATCCGCCGGAGTACAGTAGGAACGGAGTAGTTGACGCCCGCTGGTCAGCTTGAGTTGCATATGCGTCCGATCGACTTGTGTGTGATGCAGATTGCGTCCGTGAATCACCAGGCACTCAACCAGCGGATCGTTAGGGAATTTCTTGCCAAACGCAATCGTCAGCTCTTTAAGTTCGTCGCCCTGCTGATTCAGACTTGTCACAGCCAGATTCCAGTCGTCGGTTTCAATCCGGCGACGGGACCGAATGGCCTGACTGCTGTAGGGCGGAATGCGGGACATAAAGCTGGCCGAGTTCCCGGACGTAATTTGCGCGTCCACGCTTTCCTCACTCGCCCCGGAAGCCAGCAGCGTTTGCCGGTCTTTGTCATTCACTGAGTAGGTGTTGCCTTCCGTGACGAATAAAGTCGTCAACTGCAACAGGCTGCTGTGAGTGTCATCTTCAGCGCGGGCGATGGCGAGCGAATGCAGCGATGTGGCCTCCCCGTATCCGCGGCGTCCAATGAACAGGAACATCAAACTGAAGATTGCAGCCAGACCCGCAATGGAACCATAAGTCACCAGAAAATGCAGCGAGCGTTGTCGGGACAAAACCCAGCAGCCGGGAAAGATGAGTCCGACGTAACACAATGACAACAGAAATATCAGCCACCACAGATGGTCAGGCTGAGTCAACTGACGCAGTTCGGCAAACAAATCATCATCGTCCGTGTAGCTCGTTCCGAAGCTGAAGCCACCGCCAGCCTGCTGTTCGTACTGTGCAATTTCGTCGAGGTCCGCTTTGGACAGACCTTGAGACATGACAGCAGTCGCGACAAGGTCTTTTGTCAACTGCGCCCGTTGGATTTCGTGCCGCGTCACACTTCCGCTGCCGACATGGAACTCAGGAAACGGTTCGTTGAGTGCCGCGAGGGGGCCGGAAAACCGGAGCGTCTGATTATTCTGATCGTGCAACAAATGCAATCGCCCACCGGTTTTCAGCCATGACAGCATTGCCTCCTGACGCGGCGTTTCCCAGTCCGGCACATGATCCATAAACAGAGCACACAGCCCATGCGTCGCGGTGGCATACGGCGGAAAGATCTCCTCCGGCATGTGCTTGATTGTGGCTGGGATCTTGATGAGTGCGTCGGGGCGGTCAAGGATGACTGCCGACAGAGATTGATCGGAATCTTTCATCTGTAATGAATTGGAATCCAACACGGATCTTGGCTGATCGATCAGATCGAACGTGAATGTTTCTGTCTCCGTGCGAAGTTCAAACCGCCAACTGGACGTCATGCCGACGATATACGGATAGAACTGAACCCAGCGGCGAGAATGCGGGCTCAGAAAAACCGACTGCGTCGCCGTACCGCCGGTTTCACGAATCATCCCGGCCACGGATCGCAGTGTCGCCTGAGCTTCAATTGGCTCGTCGCTCAGATTATCCAGTTCGATCGACAGGGGCATGAACTGACCGTTCATCACGCGCCCATCAAACCCCCAGATCTTGTCGGCGATGCGGACTTTCTGGGTTGCCTGAGCGAAGATCGGTGCCGCGTGAAAGAGGGTTAGCAGCAGGACACAAAGTTGAAGAAATCGTCGGGGATCAGAGCCAAGCGAACGAGCGCCGAACGAACGAGCGAGGCTGCGTGGTTTTACGGCGAGCGCTGACAGGCATGCGAGTCGCGGAGCGACATCGCCTACGTAGCTCAATCGGCCCGCGAAGACGATCCACTGCCGGGCCGGCGTTTTCGTTGCTCGATGGTTCTGCTCTACGGTCGTTCGTTGAATGCTGTCCGGATTGATTCTGCTCATGCGGTCACTTCCGATCCCATCACAGACGGCAACGTGAAGATCTGCGCCTCCAGCGGTCTGTAATCGGGCTCCTGATCGTAACGACCGAGCAGTCGCGGAGCCAACCGCAAGGTCACGGTCCGGATTAACAACAGGAGCAGCACCTGCCAGACAAACACGACTGCAGAAACCATCAAGGCCCAGGAAATCGAACGCGATGGGGCAAAGTAGAGTTCCGTCGGTTCGATGTACGGATTGCTTGCAGCAACCAAGACGGCCTCATTCGCCTGGACACCGCCATCGGGTCGGACCATGCAGCAGATCGCGGAGGCTATGGTTCTGCTTTCCTCTGCCAGAGGTGACTCGTGAGGACCAAAATCGGTGCGAGATATGTTTCGATAGTACATGTTGGATGCCGCCTCAAACACGAACCCGCCCGGTTGGCATAGTAAGTAAGATCCGAACACCCAGGCAGCCATCAGACAGATTGCCGTCATGGCAGATCGAGACTGTGAATGCGAACGCAATCCCAGCAACAAAGCCAGCCACGCCAGGATCTGCATCGTGAGAAACGTCGTCAGAATGCAGCTCACGATGTACCATGTGACACTGAACATTGTTTGCGCCGAGGAAAACATGGCACGTACTTCAACATGCAGCAGCAGCAGAGTGAGATGCACGCTGAGAATCGGGATTGCCAGCACGATCATCAGACGTTTCATTCCGGAGATTTTCTGAGTCAGAATTTCTTTCGCCGTCAGCGGGGTCGAGAGCAGAGCGTCGAGAGTTTCGCGGACACGTTCCGCCGAGATGACCGTGGCACCCTTCATCGCCAGGATCATAGCCGCGATTCCCCAGACGAGCAGCAGCAGCACGCGCAGTCCGGAAAAATCTGTTTGAGCAGAAATGGTCGCGGCACTCGTGCAGATGAACAGTGTCGGCCCTTCCATCACGACCAGAATGCGAAACAGATACCGCGCTTTGCCGAGCGATTTCTTGGATCTCTCACGCCATGCGACGGGATCGAAGTACGGCAGGCTGTTGTAATCCTTCATCAACACCCTGCCACCGGTCGTGCGATCGTTCAGCCGAATAAAGAAACCGTCGATCGACTTGAAAACTTTCAGCATCACGGATGACGACGAAATAAATGCCCGCCGTACCAGAAACACGCGAGCCATCAGCACCAAAACTGCGGTGACCATCAACGATGGAATTGTGGTTGCCACAATAAACAGCAATTGAGCCAGAGTGTGCAGGACTCCGCTCGACGGCGATAAGAGCGGATTGCGTCCGTACCGGACATCAAGGCCTTCAAACGTGGCCATCCACAGATAATACGGCGTCGGCAACGGGATCGGAAGTTCACGCACGAACACATCGGAAAACACAACCAGCAGGCCAGTCAGCACGTATGACCAGATAAATGCGGTCACCGTCGTCGCGAACCATGAACTGCACAACAATCCGATGCTGGCAAACAGCAGGCATTCGCAGAACAACAGCCACAGGGTGCCGAGCAGCAAGGTCGTTTCCACGCCGCCTAATGAATAGACCACGGCCAGCACCGGAAATGTCAGCAGCAGGAATGTAAACATCGGAACCAGACGACTGCCCAGTTTTTCCAGTACGATCGTCATCGGTGACAGCCGCGTCACAAACAACGTACCGATCGTATTACGTTCTTTCTCAAGCGTGATCGAACCACAGATCAAAGCCGGCATCAGCAACTGCACCGAGTAAAACAGCAGCGGCACGATACCTTTGAAAATCGGCTCACCTGCTCCGAGGAGTCGATTGGGATTGCCGCTGCCGACTCCGTAGCCTGATGACTGCAGAAAGGCTAAGTGATTCCTGTAATACAACATGACAACCGTCAGCACAATCATTGCGCCGACAAACCGAATGACGTACGTTCGTCGTCGGCTGGACAGCTCTGTGAGTTCCCGCCGCAGGAGTGGAAGTTCCGGAATGATGCCCAGGATGCTCACACGGTCTTCCCTTCGGTCAGTTTCATAAAGGCTGTTTCCATGTCCATCGCTTCCGGCTGAAACATCGTCAGCCTGGCTTTCTGTTCCACGAGTGCCTGATGCAGATCGGCGACGGACATCAGGTCTTCATGCAGCTTGATGGCCCAGCGATCGACCTGTGTTTCCACCGAACCCACACCCGGGATTCTCTGCACGCGATCCAGCAGATCTTCTGCCGGATCTTCGACGCGCACATGGATGACACGCATCAACTGCAACTTTCGATAAATGTCATTCAGTGAACCCTGAGCCACAATGTGCCCCAGTTCAATAATCCCGATCCGCGTACACAACTGGCTGAGTTCCTGCAGGATATGACTGCTGATAAGGATCGTCTTGCCCATTTCCCGCAGCGCCTTGAGCAGTTCCCGCATCTCAATGCGCGCCCTCGGATCCAGACCGCTGGACGGCTCATCCAGGAGCAGAACTTTAGGATCATGCAACAGCACGCGGGCCAGTGCCAGACGCTGCTTCATGCCGCGGGATAAGCCGTCTACTGGCGAATCCGCTTTGTGCGTCATGTCGGTCAGCGCCAGTACATCGTCAATCGTGCCCTTGCGTTTCGACATCGGCAGCTTGTACGCCGCTGCAAAGAAATGCAGATACTCCAGCGCCGTCAGGTCTTCGTAGACGCCGAAAAAGTCAGGCACAAAACCCATGACGTCGCGAACCTGCTGCGGCTGACTCAGCACGTCCAGCCCGCACACCAGAGCCATCCCGCGAAACTTCGGCTGCAGCGTCGCCAGAACGCGGAACGTCGAAGATTTTCCGGCCCCGTTGGGACCAATGAAGCCGAAGACCTCGCCATACGGAATATCCAGCGAGATCCCTTTCACGGCTTCGAACTTGCCGTAGTTGACGCGCAGATCCCGAATACAGATCGCCAGCGGCTTCGGTTTCGGCGGCATTGCCATCATCGTCGGATCGGTCATCGACATCGTTTAATTCCTGCGATTCATGTAGCTTGGACATTCTTGTCCGAGCTTGCTTTCAAAGTCCAGTAGGGTGTGTGCAGCGACAGCGGAACACACCATTGTCAAATTCTTCCGCAACTGGTGCGTTGCGCTCCGCTTCACGCACCCTACAACCAGCAAGTAGCTTGGACATTCTTGTCCGAGCAAATGGTGCGTTGCGCTCCGCTTCACGCACCCTACAACTGACGACGGACATGAATGTCCATCCTACGGCTGAACGAAATACAATTTTCTGAACACTTCAAAATCTTCGCCCTGTTGCTTAATAATTACTAACGCCCATTGGCTGGGATCTGAACTGTCGAGCAAAGCCAGGTCTTCCAGTGAGCCCGCCCCATGCGGCGCAATCTGACTGACGAGACCGAAGATATTTGTCTGTGCGGTCTTCGCAGTCGGGAGACTGCTGAGCATTCCAATTGATGCTGATTGTTGAGGGTATTGGTAGTAGCTTGAATACACATACCTTCCATATGGGTCTTTCTGAAAAGTCTCCTGCGGAATCTCTCCCATCACATTCAGCACGGTTGATTCATGATAGATCACCGCAAAACATTGTGTGGGAGTCTCAAAACTCTTCTGTTCCGCCATCAAATGTTGTGTCAGTGCCGCCTTGATCCGCGTGTTGCCTTCCGGCGTCGTCAGCAGTGAGACATCGTTCCAGTCGATGGGCGGGACCTCAGACTCCTGCGGTTCCAGCGACAGAGTTCGCAAAGAAACCGGCGACCATTGCTGCACGCGATGGCTGACGCTGTAGCTCTGCGGAAAATGTCCGCTGTAGCTCAGCGGCGAATCCTGAGTTCTCTGCTGCGGTTGTCCGTACTGGTTGTAGTAGTCCGCGTTGGTGAAATTATCCTCCGACATCACAACCAATTCGCCTTTATGGTCGTTTCGAACATTCGCCTGCGCGCTGTAGTACAGCGTCTCCAGCGTTGTTTGGCGAACGGGAATGCCGTTGTCCGCCAGGTCAGTGATGACCAGTTTGCCACCGGTGTCCTCGCTGCCCATGAACGCATTGGCCACCATCACGGTCAGCAGCGTAAAGACGCCGGTGATGACAGGGAACAGCACCCATGTGTATTTTCTCAGCCGCAGCCAGCCCAGCAGAAAATAGTCTCCTGGCCCGATCGCCGCGACATAGCCCATCAGAATCATTCCGATAATCCATGTGGGAACCATCTCAACATCCGCAGGCATCAATGCCTGCTCGGTCACCGACAACAAAGGCTCAGCCTGAGGACTAAGGCGGTCATCGATTCCAAACTGGGATTTCAATTGACGGAGATCGAAGTAGTATTTTCCGTCTTTCTCTCGATTGCCGGAGTACCGGTACTGCTCATCGCGCGTGTAGATTCCTTCTTCATCCCGTTCCACATTGACGCCCTGTGACTTCAGGCGTTGTAGAACGTCGGGGGAGATCCAGTTTTGCCCCTGCCATACCGGTTGATCCTTGCGGACTTTCCAGAGGAATGCCACGATCGCACCAAGGTCTTCTTTTGTGAGGCTCGCTGAAAAGTCGTTCGAGGCAGGCAACAGCACGGCACGACCCAGACCGCAGTGACTCTTGATGATCGGGTCAGGCTCATCGCTGACAACCAGTAACCGGCCCTCGGCATCCAGAGACAAATTCGCGGAGCTGTCCGCACCCTGTTCAAACAGTTTTCGCAGAAATTCCAGGTGCAGCGGCTTCATCGGAACGTCCGGAACGATGCACACGCTGCCGCCCGCTCGAACCCACGCCGTCAGTCCGTCCAGTTGCTCCTTCTGCAACGCTGCCAGTGATTCATCAGACAGCAACACGACATCAAACGCACAATACGAGAGCGGATCCTGCGGCAGATCTTTGGATGACCATTGCCCCGCGAAATGAATGAACGTGCGTCCCATCTTTTCGATCTGTTGCTCTCCTGACAGTCGTTGCGTGCCTGCATTCGTCTGTTCGGCTTCCAGCTCTGCGTAGAGCGGATTGTAGTTATCCAGCGACAACGCAGATTCCAGAAACTTACGATTGGCAGATTCGCTGTGTCGCCGCGTTTCTTTAAAACACGAACACAACAGGACACCGCGCTCCATCGGGCTGGTCGTCAGCAGATCGAACGGTTCAATAATTTTCAGCTTGTCCGGCACAGAAGACAGTTTGATTCTTCCCTGGTCTGTGACGAAAGATGCGACAACCGCCCAGTTCTGAGTGATGGATGTCTTCAGCGGCGGCAGCACGATGTTCAATTCATAATCAGCGCCCGCCAGCACAATCCCTTCATACCGCAGTGACGCCATGAGATCGTCGGAGGAGACCACATCAACGGAATCATAAATCTCCAGTTCCAGATCACCCACCAGAGTCTGCGGCTTGTTGTATTCCAGTTTGATATGCACGGGCAACGGCCCGGACGATCGATTACGAATCGACATCAATTCCATCTTCATGCGGATCGCCGGTTTTTCCTGGGCTCGTATGGAACCGGAAAAAAGGACAAACATGCAGAGGACTGCGATTCGGGCCAACGGTACAAAATGTGATAGCCCAGGGCAACGCCCTGGGGCGGTCGCATTCGGACCCAAAAAGCCCCAACGGGGCGAAATGGTCGCCGATACTTCATCACGCCCCTTCAGGGCTTTAACGTTTGCGATGAACTCATTCCTGGGGCGATGCCCCAGGCTGTCACATTGCGCCGCGTTGCGGCACACGCAATGTCCCTGCGATTCATTGGTCATTCGAATTTGGTCATTGGTTATTCCCCTCATACCATCGCTCCTCGCGCACGCTGGAAATACCACCATTCGAACATCAACACACCAAACGCCAACAACGCCAGCAGCCACCAGAACGGCTTATCCGAATCAATTTTCTGCGCCTCATCGGTCGCCACGGTCAGCTCAGAAAATCGTAGCTCTTCCACAGGTTTCAACGACGTCTCCGTGCCGCTCAGCAGACCAGTTCCGATTGACGTGACAATGTTGGCCCCGTCCATGACGTCGTAGCGTCCGACTCGGGATGCTGCGATACCGTCGAGCGTTCCGGCCACGTTCGACTCCGCTGCCAGCGATTCTCCGTCCGGCGTCCGGATCGTGTACGATCGATTGCCATCGACAGAAATCGGAGGCAATACTCCCGTGGGTGCCGCCGCGACATCGGACAACGAAGCCTGCTTCAGCGCGGACTCAACCGCGTTCGCCGCGATGATCGGAAAGCCCACGCGGTACGGCAGTGTCGATCGGTCGGTGTGAAACGTAAACCAGTACGACACCGACAACCCTTCGCGGCGCTGCAACATGAGCGGTCCGGCATTGCCATCAATCAGGACTTCATAGCCTCGTTCTTCCAGATCCTTCGCCGCCGCTCCGACTGCCAGTTTAGGCTGTTCTCCAATCTGCACATCCACAAGCTGCACATGCCGCAGCATGGGTGCCGTGCGATTCCAGTCCACGACATACGACACATCTTCTTCGATCTTGATGAGTTCCTGCAGATCCGGCGGAACGACGCCCACAAACAATCGCACGGCTGCTTCGGCACTGCCCGCCCCGTCTTCATCAATAATCAGCAAATCGTACTCCGCACCGCGCGGCTCAGTCCCTTCGGATTCTTCCAGATCCAGATTCGGCTGCACGCGTACGGCATGACGCCATGACGCCAGCTTCGGCGACACCCAGACCTTCAGCGACCGCGCTGCCGGCAAAGTCAGCCACACACTGTTGTCCACCGCCAGCGAATCAAATCCTGCTGGCACCAGCCGCGCTTCCAGCAATTTCGCTTGACTTGTACTTACCGGAAACACCAGCCGTTCCGATTCCTCGTTCGACACTTCCACCTGATGCGATTCTTTCTGCTGACCGTCTTCCCACAACTGCAGTTCCGCACCACGCAGGTCAACGGATGAAGATGACACCCGCACGAACACTTCCCATTCCTCCGGCCCGCTGCGACGCGCACTCATTTCAGTGATGCCAACGTTTGGCCCGCCGATATCCACCCGCTGCACGTCCAGAGAAAACGGCAATTCAAAATCCACCTGATCCGGCAGATTCCCGTCCGTCATGATCGTCACGGTCTCAATCGGAAACGTTCTGGTATACGCTGCCGCCATGCGGAGGACATCATCCAGTTGGCCCGGCAGATGCGTCGGCTGCAGCGACTCCAGTGCCTTCAGGAGCGCCCGACGATCATTGCTGAATTCCGTGACACGCCGCCCGGTATTGGAAAACGAAAACAGTGCGATACGCTGATCGCCGGTGAGGTTGTCGATTTGCTCACGCACTCGTTCCTTCACCAGTTCCAGTCGGGTCTTGCCGGTCGTTTCATCGATGGCCGACATGCTGGCGGAACAGTCAATCAGCAGCGGTTTGTATTCGGCCACTTCGGCATCGGCCTGAAGAAACGGCTGCATCAATGCCAGCACCAGCAGACACAGCAACAGGATCTGAAGCAGCAACAGCAGATTGCGGCGAAACTTCTGAAACGGTGAATTGACTCGCTGATCATTCACGACACTCTGCCACAGAGCGAGCGATGGAACTTCCATCTTTGGCCGGCGCAGCTTCAGGAAGTACAGAATGATGAGCGGAATCAGCGCCAGCAGAAACCATGCACCGAAGAGATTGACGAAGCCTGGCCATTTCATCGCAGAATCCACCCCTGTCGACACAGATGTTCAAAGAGGATGGTCGGCAGCGTCATACCGGAACTTACGGACATGAATCGTCCCTGCCGACTGCGGCACATCGAATGCAATGCATCCTGCAGCCAGAGACGCTGATCCTGATACACATTCAGTAACTCCGACGCATTGGTGATATCGAGCGTTTCCTGAGTCTCACTGTCCACGAATCGCAGATCGCCCTGCACGTTCGGATTGATTTCCGATTCGGCCAGCACCTGCAGTCCCCACACTTCCAGTCCGGCGCTGTAGAGCAGATTCATGGGGCGACTGACGTCACCGAA
>JAYTAK010001295.1:0-2501 GCA_043737515.1 Candidatus Kuenenia sp.
AAGCCTGTGTAAAACATTCAACGGGATTCAGTCAGTTATCATTCAACTCATCAAACCAGCAGTGGCAGTGCCGGTACTACTTCACACATTCAACGCTGAGTAACCCGAATGATGCGGCACTGGCAATGCCGTTTCGCCCCGAGTCACTTTGCGAGCCTTAATCTTGTCCTGAATTCTCATCAGGCCTTCCAGCAGAGCCTCTGGTCGTGGAGGACATCCGGGAACATACACGTCCACAGGAACGACAAGGTCCACACCTTTCACGACGTGGTAACCGTGTTTGAAGTACGGGCCTCCGCCGACTGTGCAAGCACCCATCGCGATGACGTACTTTGGATCGGGCATTTGTTCGTACAGACGACGAACACGACTTGCCATCTTGAATGTCACAGTGCCGGCCACGATCATCAGGTCTGCCTGGCGAGGTGTCGCGCGAAACGCTCCGGCCCCGAAACGGTCGATGTCATACTTGCTGGCACCCGCCGCCATCATTTCAATGGCACAGCACGCCAGACCGAATGTCATCGGCCAGATGCTCGACTGCTGGCCCCAATTCAGGGCCTGCTCCATCGTGGTCGTAATCATGTTTTCTTCGAATCGACCTTCAATCCATGTCATGTCACTCAAACCTCTTGCTGTCCGAAAAGTGGTCTGACCCTTTTGGAGGAACAAATTACTTCGTCATTTACTTGCCGGAGAGGGTCAGACCCCTTTTCGGACAGTAAAACACTGACTGAACCCCGCAATTGCCACGTCACAGGAAGTGCAGCCCGCACTCTATCAGCAGGATCTTGTCTTTCAATCGCCCCCGGAACTTTCCAAACTCTGACCAGCACCAACCGGGACTTCCAAAACCTGAAATTCGCAGCAACCATGGCCATCGCGACAACGTGACCGGAATTGCACTGGAGCCCCCAGCACTTGCTCCAAAACCCGCCGTTCCACCTGACAAATTGCTTCGTCCACATCTGCCAGCATCGGAAACGGACACGACGTCTCCCGAAGAATCCGCAGCCCGCCGGAATGATCGCTTTCCACATTGAAGCCACTCGACTTCATTTCTTCCGCCAACTGGTCCAGCCGATCATCGATCGATTCGCAACCGACCAATTGCTTTCGGAAGCGTTCCGCCAATGCATTTTGAACGCGACTCATCAGTGATTCACGGACGGCGGCATCTTCATATCCTGCGATTGCCTCCCACAGCACTACCGCCAACTCGCGGTAGTTTTCACCCAATTCGTGGAGCCCTTCCGGCGTGACATGGTACAAATGTCGAGGTCTCCCTCGAAGCTGCCCTTGTAGCTCAGACGCAACAAACCCCGCAGACTCCAACCGTCCGATTCGCTGGCGAATTGCGTTTCGAGTCACACCCAGGACATCGCAAAGGGTTTGCACATCGCCACCCGCCGCTTGATGCAGGTGTTCAAGAATCTCGCGATCCCGGGCATCAAGAGGTGAAGACATCTGAAAAACTCCGGAAAAATCAACGTCAGTACGCTCGCCAGAAAAACGGAGTGGCGTGGTCGCGAACGTCGCTGCTTTCATGATGATAGTCGGAGATTTATATTTGGCAATTATCGATGCCAAATATGCCTGAAACTGAGACGGGTTGCTGAAAGATGAGTTTTCAGCCGCGAACGTTCAGTAAACGCAACATTCTGGACACCCTCGCGTGGCGGAAACTCAACGTTCGCTGGAAAGCCGGTTCGGCACATATCGAGTCTCTCGTGTGCGCAAGTGACTTGTTCAGAATCACTTACGTCGCTGTTAGGCCGAAGGTTGTTGAATCGTCTTCGTTCGGTTCACCGTTTGCAACGTTCTTTGAGTCCACTCAAGCACGAAGTACCGTGGGCACTCAGGATTGGAAGAAGGCAGAGATGAGTTCACGAAAGAAACAGCGTCTGACCGTTCGCACCGAGGAAGATTTTGCGATTGTTTCGCTCGACGATATGGAGATCTGGGACGGTGCAGACCTGGCACTCATCCGCGAAGCACTCACGAATCTCATCGAACAGGATGGATTCCGAGCCATTGGTGTGGATCTGTCAGCCGTGAAATACATCCCGAGTGGTTTCTTCGGGATGCTGTTTGAATGGTACGAACAGGGTTTAAAGGTCCGCCTGTACTATCCACAGCAGAACGTCGAACAGATGCTGTGGTTCCGCATGTTCTTCACATGCGATGATGAAGGTGCTTATCAGCTCAGCGATGACGAAATGCGCGGCAATTCGCCGAATGAACAAGTCGCCTATCATCGCCGCGAATTTATGGCCGACGACGAATCACTGGACGATGAAGATGTCGAGGTACACACCAAATCCGTCCGCTTCGGCATTCGCGCACAAGTGTGACGGGACCGGCAACGCGATGAACGAATTGCAGCGTCGCACCAACTTACCAGATAGGGGTAGGGAGGGCTGAATGAATTCAGCTCCCCCTCCCTCCGAACCGTGCGGGCGGTTTTCCCGCACACGGCTCTCCAGTTAGTAGTTGCCTGA
>JAYTAK010001296.1:0-2501 GCA_043737515.1 Candidatus Kuenenia sp.
TTCAAACGCTGGAACGAGGGCTTCCTGCGTCCGGGCATCGAACGCAACGGCACCTGGAACTATGGCCATCAGGCGATTGCCTGGCATCCCGTCGAAACGAAAGGCACGCTCGAAGGCGCTCCCAACGAACTCTCCTTCTTCGCTGTGGAGAGTTACTGGACCGGCACCAGCGACCTGCTGCGGCGCTATACATTGAGACTCGACGGATTCGTTTCCGTCAACGCTCCGATGAGCGGCGGCGAACTGATCACTCGTCCAATCACTTTTACCGGAAATCAGTTGTGGCTCAACTTCGCCACATCGGCCGCAGGCAGCGTGCAGGTGGAACTGCAGGATCAGGAAGGCAAGCCGTTGCCGGGATATGCAATCAACGACTGCGAAGAACTCTTCGGCGACGCGCTCGACCGCAGCGTCGTCTGGAGGTCAAAGCAGGATTTGTCTGCAATCGTCGGCCAGACCGTGCGGCTGCGATTTGTGCTGCGGGATGCCGATGTGTTTTCGTTTCAGTTTCGTGATGATATAGATTAATTGGGTGGCCGGGGTTGGAGGGCGGCAGCCCGAAACCCCGGGGCTTCCTTCGCTCCGCTCAGTCCAGCCCCGGCCACCCGATCTATCAAAGCGAGAGCGACAATGCACCAGACTGGCGATGTGGTCAATTCCGAGACCGACATCCCATTTTTTCCGGATTCCGTGTAATGAGTCTCGCAAAGCTGTGTGTTATGTTCTGGACGTGTATGCCACACTGACGACGAGGCCTGACGTGAACAACACGATTCCGGAAACCCGCAACAGTTTAATTCTGCGATTGCCTGACAAACAGGATGTTGAGGCCTGGGATCAGTTTGTTGACATCTATCAGCCGCTCGTGTTTCGCCTCGCGAGATCGAAAGGATTCCAAGAGGCGGACGCTCAGGATGTCGTTCAGGAAGTGATGGCGGCTGTTGCGCGAGCCATCGAACGCTGGGAACCGGATGCGGAACGCGGACGGTTTCGAGACTGGCTGTTTCGGATCGCTCGCAATCTGATGATTAACTTTCTGACGCGACGAAAGTACCAGCCGCTCAGCACCGGCGGAAGCGGACTCGTACAACTTCTGAATGAACAACCTGATCCGACGTCGGAACAGTCTGAGGCTTCGCGCGAGTTCGATCTGGAGTATCGACGAGAACTGTTTCTGGTCGCTGCGGAACAAGTTCGGCAGGACGTGCGGTCGCAGACGTGGGAATCGTTTCGGCTCACGAACATCGAATCGCTTCCCGTCGAAGACGCAGCAAAGAGGCTTGGAATGACTGAGGGAGCCGTGCTGGTCTCCCGCTGCCGCGTCCTCGCGCGGTTACGAGAGGCAGTTCGGCGACTGGAGAACGACAACGTGTAAAGTGCCAAATCAAGGAGTGTGATCAATTGAGCGAAACGGCACCGGCGGTCTGTTGATTTAGTCTGGATCTCTACGTGGGGTAAGCTTCCAGCTTGCCATCGCCGAATGAAAACTCCTGACGCTGCCGGATTCTATGTGTCGTGACTTCCCAAACCGTCATTTGTGTTGAATAGTCTTTTAGGATTTGTCTTCAGGCCCAACGGGCTGGTCCTATGTCAGCCTGGGGCACCGCCCCAGGTTTCGTTCAAATCAATCTTCGCATAGCCCCAAGGGGGCGATCCTAACCTGTTATTCGCCTTAGTGCCGCCCCTTTGGGGCTCAATAACTCACTGGTATTTCCTTCCTGGGGCGATGCCCCAGGCTGACATAGCGCCGGCCCGTTGGGCCTGAATGTACGCTGTAAGCTCGTTTTTCATGACTGCACATAGAATCTGGTACATTCAGGAAAACTCAACGCTTTTTGGAAAACTTGACAAGCTGGAAGCTTATCCCACTTTAGATCTACAGCCCGCAGCTTAGCGAAAACCTGCCATGATCCTTGAAACCCAACATGCCGACGACGCTCAGCTTCGAACACTGTTGTTCGATGATGAAGCCAGCACCGAATCCAGCAGCATTGCAGCGCATGTCGAATCGTGTGCTGCCTGTCAGCATCGGCTTCGGCAACTGGCGACTTCGGACGATGGAGAAGCGGAGACTCGACGGTTGCTGAGCGGACAAAGCCAGCGCTCAAGGGCCAGCGGTGAGACAGTTCCCGCAGGACACGCAGACCACCACGCAGACAACCGTTCGAAACGGCACGAGACCGATGCGGCTCGTGAATATCTCAGCCCGCCGTCTCATCCGGAGATGCTCGGGCGGTTGGGGCGGTACGAAATCGAACGGGAAATCGGCTCCGGTGGCATGGGCGTCGTATTCAAGGGATGGGACAGTGAATTGAATCGTCCGGTGGCCATCAAGGTTCTGGCTCGGCATCTGGCTCGCAGCGGAGCCGCGCGACAGCGGTTTGGACGCGAATCTCGCGCGGCAGCGGCTGTGGTGCATGAGCATGTCGTGGCCATCCACAACGTCGAGTCGGATGGCGAAACGCCGTTTCTGGTCATGCAGTACGTGGCCGGCGAATCAC
>JAYTAK010001297.1:0-13288 GCA_043737515.1 Candidatus Kuenenia sp.
CCGATCTGAGCACTGTCGATTCCTGCTTCGTTCGCGATTGCTCCGACGATATTGCCGGGTTTGACCTGATGCGAATGTCCGACTTCGATGCGAAACGTCTCCTTGTCAGCATCATCGCGGCGTGGTGCGCGGGGTCGATCATTGCGATCGCGGAAACTGTCGTCGTTTCGAGGTCCCCGATCTCGTGATCCTCGATCTTCACGGTGCATCATGCTGCCCCCGCGTTCGTCACGGCGACCACGAGATTCGAAGAACGTCTCCTGTCGGAATTCTTCCTTCAGCAGTAACGACTGGCCACCGGTGGACATGACGGCGAGCGCCGCCATAATCTGCTCGACGGGCGTCTCTGGATTTTCGCGACGATACTGTTCAATCAGCGAACCCATGGATTCTGCCATCGGATGCGTCATGTTTTCTGTGATCTTCGCATGGAACTGGGCCACCCGCGTCTTGTTGATCGCACGATTGGTTGGCAGATCCATCGGTTCAATCTTCTGCCGTGTCGCGTACTCAAGGCTCTTCAGCATCCTCTGAGACTTGGGATGCACAAACAGAATGGCTTCTCCACTGCGACCAGCGCGGCCTGTACGTCCGATGCGATGCACATAGGCTTCGCTGTCGCCGGGCAGGTCGTAGTTGAACACATGGCTGATTCGCTGCACGTCGAGTCCGCGGGCCGCCACGTCGGTCGCGACGATGATGTCCAGCTTACCGGATTTCAGATGCTCGATAATTCGTTCTCGCTGAGCCTGCGGGATATCGCCGTTCAGTGCAGCCACCTTGTGCCCGCGCTGACTCAGGAATTCTGCCAGTGGTTCTGTCGTACTTTTCATCTTGACGAAAACAATTACACCGTCGATCGGTTCCGCTTCCAGAATTCGGCCCAGTGCCGCTTCTTTCTGATGGTTGCCGACGACGACAAATCGCTGGCGGATCGTGTCGGCAGTGACGGTTTTCTGACGAATGGTGATCTCAGCCGGATTCTTCAGATATGTTTGAGCGATCTTGCGAATCGTCGGAGGCATTGTGGCGGAAAACAGCGCGATCTGGCGTTCTGCCGGAAGTTGCTGCATGATGAATTCAACACTCTCAGCGAATCCCATGCGAAGCATTTCGTCGCCTTCGTCCAGCACGATGCATTTGAGCGCGTCCAGTTGCAGTGAGCCGCGATTCATGTGGTCTGTCACTCGGCCTGGAGTGCCGACAACAACATGGGCTCCGCGTTTCAACTGTGAAAGCTGTGGCTGATAAGCAGCACCGCCGTAGATCGCAAGGACGTTCAGTCCAGTCATTTTCGCCGCGTACCGTTCAAAGGCTGCGGCGACCTGGATCGCAAGTTCGCGCGTTGGGACCAGCACCAGAACCTGCGTCCGTTTTACGTTCAGGTCAATCCGCTGCAGCAGAGGCAGTGCGAATGCGCCCGTCTTGCCGGAACCCGTCTGAGCCTGTCCGAGAACGTCGCGACCTTCGAGCAAATGCCGAATCGTCTGCTCTTGAATAGGGGTCGGCGTTGTGTAGCCGGACGCTTCAATCGCCTTCATCAGCGGTGCGATCAGCCCGAGTTTGCTGAAGCCATTTTCTTCCGCCACTGCCACTGCTGCCACTGAATCAACGGGAGCCGCAGCCTTAGTAATCGCGGGAGTCTTCGTCTTCGTGATCCTGACGACAGGGACCTCAACTGCCGAAACCACTGCGACGGCAACCGGGGCAACCGGAACTTCGACAGCAACCGGAGTTTCCATCACGACGGGAGCCGGGATCGTCGCTGGTGTTTCGGTAGATACCGACGCCTCGACAATTTGCTGATCCTGCACGATTTCGTTGTTCGGCGAGTTCTCAGTGGGTAGGTTCATGGGAGTTTCTGCATTTGAATCTGTGAATGACATGCGAGTTTTCAACTTCTATAAACGGCTGCGGTCGGCAGCCAGGAATCTGATTCTGAATGAAACGCCAGCGACTTGCTGAACGTTGGAGTACAGGTATTAACCTGATGATTAACTGACGGTGTGAACGTCGTACTTTCAGCCCGCAGGCTGTACTCCAACGCATCACATGCTCGGCTCGGAAGAGTCCGGTTACGTATTTGTTCGTGCCGGGCGTTTGCGCCGACGTCCTGCCGGGCGCTGTTCCGAGCCTGATGATTCCGCAGACCCCTCAACGAATAAACCATCACCGAAGTAATCTTCATTCTGTGGAGGACGCGGTCGGGCCGTTCGAGGTTCGGCAGATGGCCGAGCCGTCATCTGCGGACGAGCCTGAGATGCCGGTGTTCGACCTGCAGGTGTTCGACCGGCCGGACGACGACTGCTGTCGGATGCTGCACTTTCACTGCGACGACCAGTCGATGATGATTCGGTACGTCGGCCACTGGTGTTGCCCTGAGGGGCTTTTCCAGGACTGGCGTTGCCGCGTCGTTCCTGACCGCGACCTGACTCACTGCGTGCCGGTTTTTCAAAACGCCGATGGACTGAATATCCTTCGCTGCGAGCTGTTTCCCGCCCACCAGTTGCTTGACGACGTTCCTGACCATCGCCCGCACTGCGTCCACGACCGGACGGCTGCGCAGCTCGCTGAGAACCTGACCGTCCACGTCGCTGGCCACGGTCAGAACTGTCACTGTCTGAGGAATCCAATGCTGCTGAAAAATCGAAGCCTTCGACTTCCTGCACAGGAATCGACATCCCGATCAGCTTTTCAATACTTCGCAGCATCCGGCGTTCGTCCGGATCGCAGAGAGCAATTGAAATGCCCGTCGCACCCGCTCGACCAGAACGCCCGATACGATGCACGTAGGTTTCTTCTTCGGTCGGCATGTCGTGAATGAACACATGCGACACGGCATCCACATCGATTCCGCGAGCCGCGATGTCTGTGGCCACCAGAATCGGAGGACTCTGACTCTTGAATTCTTCCAGAATCCGCTGGCGTCGGTTCTGACTTTTGTTCGCATGAATCGCTTCGGCTCGTAAGCCAGCCGCCGTCAAGTGACGCACGATCCGATCCGCACCGTGCTTCGTCCGACTGAACACAATCGCCCGGCCCGGATTGGCGCGGGTGATGAGTTCAATCAGCAGTCGCGTCTTCTGTTTCTGCGGAACAAAGCACACACTTTGCTCGACCAGTTCGGTTGTCTTTTGTTTTGGTTCGATCGAAATACTGACTGGGTTGTTCAGAATTGAACCTGCGAGATCACGAATTTCCGGCTTCATCGTCGCGGAAAACATCAGTGTCTGGCGCTTCGTCGGGACATACTTCAGGATGCGGCGAATCGCCGGAAAGAAGCCCATGTCCAGCATCCGATCGGCTTCGTCCAGAACCAGCGTATGGACGTCCGAAAGATTGATCAGCTTTTGTTGAATCAAGTCCATTAACCGGCCTGGTGTCGCCACCACAACATCGACACCCGCACGCAAAGCACGAACTTGAGGCTGCTGGCCGACGCCACCGTAAATGGTCGTGGAACGCACGGAGGCAAAGGCCCCGTAGTTCTTGAAGCTCTCGTGAATCTGTATTGCCAGCTCACGGGTACTTGCCAAAATCAAAACCTGCACCGGACGATGCCCGGAATCACGTCCTGCTTTTGATGAAATCAACTGATTGATGATGGGGAGGGCAAACGCTGCGGTCTTGCCAGTGCCAGTCTGGGCGATCCCGATCACATCGTGCCCTTTGAGCACGACCGGGATTGCCTGAGCCTGGATTGGAGTAGCGACCGAATAGCCTTCTTTGGAAATAGCGCGCACAATCGGCTCAGCGAGCCCGAAGTCTCTGAAATTCATTCTTTATCCTGGGGTTAAAGAAACATTCCCAGGACCGAATGCAGGAGGACGCAGCTAAAGTGGCGAACTCAAGTAAGATGGAACTGGCAGCCGTCCGTCAGCAAAAGCCAACTGGAGAGGACCGAATGCTTCACTGATCAGATCGACGCCTCGGCGAAGCAATGTTCACTCAAATGAAGGCGAATCCGAAATCAGTTACGCGGGCACTTTACCAGCCAGCGGCAGAATGAACACCCAAATTTCTATGATCTGGCCGAATTCCTGAATGTTCTCAACAGTTGGCCTTCAAACTCCGGCAATAGTCCCGTGCGGCAAGAACTCGTCCCGGTCGGAGCGACAACTGAGAAGCTACCCACACGACGCCCCACTCTCCCCTCTCTTTTTTCGCTCGCTCGCCTCCAGCCAGTCCGAGACTGAAATCATTCAGCGGGGCCACTGTTTGCAGCGATTCGGTTCAAAGAAATGTGGGTAACGTCAGATGATGTCCAATGGATTATCAGGGGGCTGGTTCTTCAATTCTGAAGAATCAGCTCTGACGAATCTTTCCGAGAGTCCTTGATCATCGCCTGGAGTCCGTTCCGGAATCAGCAGAAAGTTTTTTGCGTCGTGGGATTTACGAACGGAACTTCGCAAGGGTATAGTGACGATTCCGTTGGGCCGTAGATTCGGTCGGCATCTGTCCGCCTCATTTCAGGAGTTGCTCGTATGTGCGCTTTTGGTTATCGGATCGGGACGATTTTACTGGCAGCATTCCTGTCGTCTGTCGGGGCATTGCAGGCGGATACTGCTGAGAAGGCTGAGAAGAAAGAGGCGGTCGCCAGTGACTTCACGACGACTCACAAGCAGGCCCGCATCATTAAGCCGCTGCATGATGGCGAACCGGTGCAACTGAATACGTTTTGCCTCGACAAGGATGGCAACGTCCTTGCCTGTGTCGGTGGCAACAATGTCCAGTACGTGTTGAGCGAAGATGGCTCACAGCAGGCGAAGACAATTTCAACGCCCCAGCAACTGCAGGTGTATTCGCCAGACGGATCACTCGTGCGTGCGGTGGATCTGTCGTTCAAGCCAACCGCCCTGAATACGGCTCCGGACGGATCAATCTTCGTGGCAGGCGCAGGCAAGGTGGCTCATGTGAGTGCCGATGGTCAGGTGCTGACAACGGTGGATTCACCGCACATTGGCGATATGGAGACATTCCGGCAGCGAATCGAAGAGGCCGCAAAAAAACAGATGGAAGAAAGGACTTCAGTTTATCGCGATCAGATCACGCGCATCGAAGAACGGATCGCCGCCCTGAAAGAAAAACCAGAAGAGGAATTGACGGAACTCGACAAGCGACGAATGGCGACATACGAACAGCAGAAGAAACTTTATGAGTCGCAGTTGACAATGATGGAACAAGCCGTCGGACGTGTGAGTTCCGGTGATGCGGCCATCAGCCGTAAGCTCGGAATCACAGCCCTCGCAGTGACCACTCAGGATCTTTTCCTGTGCTGCAATTCAGTCGAAGGGACGGGATACGAAGTTTGGCGAATGACGCACGAGTTCTCTGAACCAACAAAGGTTGTCAGCGCCTTGGGGGGATGTTGCGGGCAATGTGATATTCAGGCGACGGACGATCATTTGGTGCTTGCCGAAAATACAAAGTTCAAGGTGGCACTGCTGGACCGTGACGGAAATCGTCAGACCGATTTCGGCAAGGGTGATCGCAAAGCCGTCGATGGATTCGGGAGCTGCTGCAACCCGATGAATGTTCGCTGTTGCGACAATGGCGATATTCTGACGGCGGAATCCAGCATCGGCACGATCAAGCGGTTCAGCAAGGATGGAGAATTGCTGGGCGTGGTTGGCAAAGCGAAAATCGGCGGCGGCTGCAAACATGTGGCTCTGGGCTTCGATGCGCAGCGGAATCGTTACTACATGATGAATGTCGATAAGGATCACATCTGCGTTCTCGTGCCGAATGCAGAAGCGCCGGAGTTGACGTCCGATGAAGTGATGGCAAAAGAAGCTCGGCAGGGTTTGGGGGAGAAATTGGTAGGCGAGTGGTCACTTAATGGCAAATCGCTTGCAAAGGCCGAAGACGGAAAAACCACAGCGGGATCAGATGCTGAAAGAATTCAGGCCGTGTTAGACGCTTTGAAGTCGTCGCAACTGCGAGCCCAAAGTGATCCCTACTCAGTGAATTACTTCCATTTCGAAGCCGATGGCAAGTTGACCACACAAGGGGGCTCAATGTCGTCGGAAGAACTTGGCTGGGAGTGCGTCCGCCACGACGGCAACACGTTGTTTGCTTCACAGATTCGGGGGAACATTCAATACTATGAGTACAAAATCGAATTCGTCAGCGACGAGGAAGCGACGATCTCGCTGATGCACAATGAGCAAGTGCTGTCGAGCAATCGATACCAGCGGGTTAAACCCGAAGCGGCGGCAGCGGTTGAAACCGAAGCCGTTGAAACTAAAGCTGCTGAGACCGAGGCCGCCTCGAAGGGAGCAGAAGAATGAGAAATCTGTTCGCCTCATGTTTAAGTCTTTGCGTGGCGTTGAGTGGCCTGGCGAGTCAGTTGCCTGCGGAGGATAAACCCAGCAAGACAGCATTGACGCTCGTCGTGATGGATCCCATGGCGGCTCCGCTGGCGTGTGATTGTGTCCAGGGCTATGCCCAGCGAAAGTACGAAGAGCTTGGGAAGTTTCTGGCAGTCCAGTTAGGCAGAGAAGTGGACGTGGTGTGGGCCGAATCGCTGCAGGCGGCAATGGAGAAATCCGACGGTAAGGCCGATCTGATCATCGGAAAGCATTCGGTCGTGCTGTCAGATGCAAAAGCAGCTAAGCTGGAAATAAAACCGCTGGCCCGCCTGACTGACTTGAAGGATAAAGTTGTGCAAACAGGTCTGTTTGTCGTGCGCAGCAGTGATCCAGCAAAGACAGTGGAGGACCTCAAGGGATATCGCATCCTGTTCGGGCCTGAGGACTGCGATGAAAAGTCTGCCGCTCCGATGGCGTTGCTGACGGACCGCAAAGTTGCGTTGCCGGACTCCATTGAGACATCACCGTCGTGCAGCAATGCGGCGGTGACTCTGCTGGAACTGGGACCCGAAGTGAAGGCAGCGGCCGTGATTTCCAGTTACGCCGAACCGCTTCTGGAAGGCTGCGGCAAGGTCAAAAAAGGCGACCTGCGCGTGATCGGTGAAAGCAAACCCGTGCCCTTCATCACGTTGTTTGCGAAGGCATCGTTCTCGAAGAAAGATCTGGCGGAAATATCCTCAGCACTGGTTGAAGTGGGATTGGACGCGAAGCTGTTGATTGATCTGGAAACCGCTTCCGGCTTCGTTCCGTGGGAAGACTCAGCGGCAGCCGCGACCGTCGGCGTTGATTCAAAAAAAAAGCCCTGACACAGATTGATGTCAGTCCACGACAGAAGATTGCAAAGAACGGAGACTGGCCCGGATGGCGAGGTGCCAATCGGGATGCTCGAGTGGCATGGCTGCCGGATTCTTTGCCGGACGCGGCGAATTTCGAATGGACTGTCGAACTCGCCGGAGAGGGACTGGGAGGAATTGCCGCCGCCGCTGGTTTCGTCGTCATCGGCAGCCGCGATGCGCTGGATCAGAACGACGTCTTTCAATGCTTTGACATGCATGACGGGACGCTGGTCTGGGAACATGCTTATCCGGCACTCGGCAAACTGGACTACGGCAATTCGCCGCGGGCGACTCCGCTGATCCACAGAGAGTACGTTTACACGCTGGGAGCGTTTGGACATCTGTGCTGCCTGGAAATCGAAACCGGCATCATGATGTGGCAGGTCAACATCGCCGCAGAGTATCAGTCTCCGAAACTGATCTGGGGACACTCCGGGAGTCCGATCATTGTCGATGAGAAGTTAATTCTGCAGCCGGGTGGAAAAGACGCATCCATTGTTGCCCTGAACTTTGAAACCGGAGACGTCATTTGGCAGACAGCCGGAACTGATCCTGCGTATTCGTCGCTGCTGCTCAAAACCGCGGGCGATTCGCAGCAGGTGATTGGCTACGACGCGGAATCGCTGGGCGGATGGGAGGTGGAAACAGGTCGCAGGCTCTGGACTTTGATTCCGCCGCAGGACGGAGACTTCAATGTTCCCACCGCAGTGTCACTTGGCGACCGACTTTTGGTTTCATCAGAGAATAATGGCACTCGGGTTTATCATTTCGACGCCGACGGAATACTTTGTCCTGACCCCGACATGATGAACGAGGATTTAAAGCCCGATTCGCACACACCGGTTGTTTCGAACGGTCGAGTCTTCGGTGTCTGGGGTGAACTCTACGGTCTGGACCCCGAGCAGAGACTGAAGACGGTGACCTCCCTCCGCGACGGTGCCTTCTCCGACTATTGTTGTCTGATTGCCAGCGACACCAGACTTTTAGCACTATCGGATGAAGGTGAACTTCTGTTGATCGCGACAGATCAGGCAACATCTGTGATCAGCGGACGGATCAAACTGTATCAGGAACGACTGCAGTTTTTGTCGCATCCAGCGGTTGCGGGTGACTCGATCTATGTGCGCATCGGGAAAACACTCGCGCGGCTTAAGCTTGAGCGATGAATTCGAGATGTGGTCGTGCGATCAAGGCTGCAATGGCGTGGACTTAGTCTGGATTTCTACGTGGGGTAAGCTTCCAGCTTGCCATCGCGGAATGAGAACTCAATGTTTTAAGAAAACTTGACAAGCTGGAAGCTTATCCCACCTTAAATCAACAGCCCGCTAGCGCCGTGTCGCTCATGGGGAAGACGTTTAGGACCACGTCATTTTTGATCAGACCTGCGTCCAGTGTTTTGTCACCGTTGCATTGCTGGATCGGGTGGCCGGGGCTGGACTGAGCGCAGCGAAGGAAGCTCCGGGGTTTCGGGCTGGTGCCGGGGTTTCGGGCTGGCGCCCTCCAACCCCGGCCACCCATCAATTCATTGCTGGCCGAGCACTAGTTCAGATTCATGGATTTCAGAAACGGAAACTGTTCCGGATTCTGAATTCCGTCTGCTGACAGACCTTCTGCGTACCAGGCGGGATTGCTCTTGAAGAGACTGCGATTGGAAGGCGACGTAAAGAAAAAGACGCGGCCTTTGTAGAATGCACCGAGTTCAATCGCACCGGTTTCTGCCCGACGTCCGCGCTGCAGTTCCACGGGGTCGCAGCCGTGCAGGCCGGGGATAAACTGTTCAGGGCTGGCGAAGAAGGCTTCTCGTTCTTCAGCAGACTGGAAGAAGTAGTCAACTCCGTCGTGGGAACCAACGAACTCTTCGCTGCCTTTGAGCCACTTCTTATCACGCATCATGGAGACCGGACAGAATCCACCCAGTCCGACAACCTTGCCGTCACGCATGACCAGCAGACATCGACGAAGGTTTTCGTCAAGTTCCTGAACTGCATTTGTGTTCGGGTCGGTCTCTTTGCTGGCACCTGATTCGTCGAGCCGAGCTGTGTATTCTGACAGTGAGGCGCTGCCGGCGTACCGCGCGAGTTCCTGACCGTCGGATCCGATGACGACTTCTGTCGGCAGCGACGAAATGCCGTACTTTGCGATGAGTCCAGGATCTCGGTCCGCGTCAACACGCACGCCAATCACGGTGCGGCCAAGGTGCTTGACCACCTCCGGCTGGCTCAGGACGGCACTGTCCATTGTGCGGCACGCTCCGCACCACACGGCTTCAAAGTGCAGGATGATCGGGACATTCTTTTCGATCGACAGTTTTTTGGCGTCGTCGAATGAATCCAGCCATTTTCCAGTCGATGCCTCACTGGCATCGGAAACAACTTGTGACAGTTCAGCGTTGTTAGAGTCTGATGAATTCGGGTCCATCGCAGCAAGCGATACAGAAACAGAAAGCAGAACCATTGCACTCACGGAAATCATCCGCAGCATCCTTTCAGAACAGAGGAAGGTCGCGGCACTTTCCTCATGAAAGGCCCCGCGTTTCTTATGGGATCTCAGTCGATCCCCGAGGGTCAGGCTGCGACTTCCTGTCGCAGCTTGCCGTTAGCGGCTTGAGTTTGCTGACTCAAGCATCGACATGCGACGATCCTGCTTCGATCGCCGCATGACTGTCCTTCGGTGGACAACGGCCAGCGTTGTCGGTCCTTGATTCAGGGCTTTTCCGAGCGGATTATGAGCGGTATACGCCACCCGGCTCGCCTTTGAATCTACGCCTTGTGAACACGTACGCTATTGCAGAATCCCGACCTTGGTGAGGTACGCGATGACTTCCTTCGCGAGTTCTTCAATGCCCTTATTGTCGGAATCCAGCGTAAGTTCTGCGTTTTCTGGTCGCTCGTAAGGAGCACTGATCCCGGTGAAATTCTTGATTTCGCCGGCACGAGCCTTCTTATACAGGCCTTTGGGGTCACGGGCTTCGCAGGTCTCCAGACTGGCTTCGACCATGATCTCGATGAATTCTCCCGGTGGCATCAGGCCTCGAACCAGATCGCGGTCAGCCTTGTAGGGAGAAATGAATGCCGTGGACACGATCGTCGCGGCATCGGCGAACAGTTTGGCAACTTCACCAATGCGGCGGATGTTTTCGGTCCTGTCTTCTGGGGTAAAACCAAGATTCTTGTTCAGCCCCATGCGGATGTTGTCGCCATCCAGCACAAATGTATGCACACCCCGTTCGTGCAGCATTTGATCCACTGCGTTCGCGATCGTGCTTTTGCCACAGCCGCTGAGACCTGTGAACCAAAGCACCGCTCCACGGTGTCCGTTCAGCTTCTGGCGGTCTTCGCGAGTAATGTTGTGAGCATGCCATGTAACGTTTGTCGCCTTCTGTTCAGCCATCCTTCGTTCATCTCCAGGGAATTTCAATTGGGAAATTGGATAAACCTGCCAGCGGCTCCAGACTGCCTTCCGCAGTCCAGGCGAACCCGAACATCGGGCTTTCAATTGATTCGGCAACTTGCCAATCAGAAACTGGTGATTCCAATCGCTTGCTCGCCTGGTTCCGTCAACACAAGTGCATTGTCAATCACTGACTTTGCCGGTCACCCGAACTGCGAAGCGGGGGAATCATAGGGAAGCCAAAACCTCCCGCAAATCAACCAGCACCACCTGAAGGGACGTCGTTTCGGAATTCTCAACACTCGCATAAAACGGCTGTTTGAATGCAAGAGCAGCGAGTTTTGAGCAGTTTGCGGCGTTTGCGAGTTTCTCGAATGCCGGGGTTTTGCGGAAACGCCTGCAATTCAGCGTCGATGCACTTATCATATTGAAGCGACTGGGTTTACTGGCAATGGAGTGGACTTAAGAAAATCCAACGGCGAGCGGGGGACGTAAGTCCCCTGATTTGCTTGGATTCGCGACGAATATCAGGGGATTGACATCCCCCGCTCGCCTTATAAGTCTACGCCATTTGGGATTAGCGGCCCGGGGGCAAGCTTTTTAGTTTTGATTCAACGTGGCATAAGCTTCCAGCTTGTCAAATTCAAGGCTGTACTTCCTTCCAGACCTTTGGCATTCTTGCCCACATTTTCAGAGACAGCGAATGGCGTCCGCATCCACCTCAACGAAACTCCCGTCCACCGAAACTTCAGGATTTCGTCCCGAAGAACTACCACCTGTAACGCCACCCTCGGCTGGATTCATTGTCCAGTTGTTCTTGATTCCGGCCCTGATCGTGATGGCGGTAGTGGCGGTTTGGGCCTTGTTCGGAAAACTGGCAGATTCGGACAATGACTGGAAGCAGCTCACCACGGAACTCAGCAGCAGCAACGAACACCGTCGTTGGCGCGCTGCCCTGGGGTTGGCTCAACTGCTGCAGAACGAACAAATCTATGCGCCACAGAATCAGGAGCCGCTGGCGAAAAATACGCTGGTCGTGGATGCGTTGACAAAACTGCTCAGCGAATCACTCACTTCAACCACAAACACTGCGGAAGACATCCGGCATCAGGAATTTCTTGCCCGAACGCTGGCCGCTCTCGACGCCGACGACAAAACACTCCCGGTCCTGGCTGAGTGCATGAAGGAAACTCGCGACATTGAGGTCCGCAAGAGTGCCCTCATGTCGATTGCTGCGATTGCAGGTCGTCATTTTGATGAAGCGACAGGGTATTCAACTGCCGCTGACGCAGGTACAGAGGCACCGCCATTATCGGCCCGCAATTTACCGCTCGCGGCAGCCACAATTTCTGACGCAGCGGTGTTGGAACAACTTCGACGTTCTGCTCAGGATTCCAATCCAGTCGTGAGGCATCTTGCGGGTTACGCATTGGCGAACGTCAGCGGGCCGGATTCGCTGGTGCAACTGCGCGTGATGCTGACGGACGGAGATCGCCTGGCGCAGACGAATGCCGCACTTGGTCTGGCACGCAATGGTTCTGTCGATGGAGTCCCCACGATAATGCAACTGCTCACGACTTCGCTGAAGCCGTTTGTGTACGAGCCCGATCCAGCCTCAGAGGACGATGCAGCGCCGGATGCGGTTCAGCAGGCGGAGGCTCGGCATCAGATCGAAGAATCTCAGGTTACTCGCAATTGCCTGAAAGCTGTCACGGATCTCTGGCCGCAGATCGATGCCGAAAACCGGAACGCGCTGGCTGCCATTATCAAGCAGTTGGAAACAGACTTTCCCGCTTCGGACGTGCGTCAGCAGGCAGGTGAAGTGTTGAAGACGATTGGTCAGCAGTAATGGGCTACTGGCTGTGGGTCAGTCTGCTGATCGCATTGAATTCAGTTGCCTTGCTCAGCAATCTGTTTCTGCTGCCGGGTAACTGGTTCATGACGGGCCTGCTGTGCATCTTCTTGCTGGCATCCGATTTTGGGCACGGGCCGACATGGCTGGTCGTCCTCATTTGCCTCGTGCTGGCTGGCCTGGGCGAAATCCTGGAACTCGCCATGGGTTCTGCCAAAGCGGCGAAGAAAGGTGCCAGTCGCCGTGCGATGGTGATTTCGATGGGAATGTCGTTCGTCTGCAGTATTGCCGGAACATTCCTCATTCCGATCCCGATCGTCGGCAGTGTGATCGGTGCCATTCTTGGTGCCGCCGTCGGCGCGTTTGCTGGAGCCTGGCTGGGAGAAACATGGAAAGGCACCGAGCCTGCACTTCGGACTGAAATCGGGACTGCGGCGATGTCTGGTCGCCTGATTGGAATGCTGGCCAAAGGCATTGTCGGAATGACGATCTTCGTCGTGCAGCTTGTGAGCTTCTGGCTCGGTCCTTAGATCCTTTCTTTCCAACAACTGCGCATTTTGCGAGCATCTCTTCCACTGTTGTTCTTTCGGCTTTCAGCTTTCGGCTTTCAGCTTTGCCGCGCTAGGCAATTGCCGGAACGGCGCTGCGCTTGGTCCGGCCTACGGATTGCCGTCACTCGATGAGGATCGGCTGGCTCAGGATACTGTCAACATTCACAAGCACGTTACCGCGATTGGTGAACCTGCTTGAATAGGGAGCTGGCTGAACTCGAACGTAACGCTGCGTCGGGCCACCGGTCAGCTTAACCGCCATCACGCGGACTCCGACAAACCTGACAA
>JAYTAK010001298.1:0-2496 GCA_043737515.1 Candidatus Kuenenia sp.
GGCTGATCCTTGCCTTCCATGATTGAGCGATCACATCGGTCGCGGCAAGCGGTGGTGTGCCAAGGGCTGCGGGGAGACTGGACCATTCCGACTTCGGCAATTCGATAAGTCTGAGATTCGCATGATCCAGCAGGACAATTCGGTCGGCGATCCGGCTGAGCGTCTCGTAATCGTGCGTGACAAGGATTGACGTGCGTCTGTACCGTTGCTGTGTTTCTCGAATCAAATCGGCGACCTGTTGAGCCGTTCTGGTATCCAGCCCCGATGTCGGTTCGTCGTACAGCACAACGTCCGAATTCGGAGCGATGGCACGGGCGATTGCGAGTCGCTGCTGCTGACCACCGCTCAGTACTGCCGTCGCGCGGTCCGTCGGGACTCGCAGATCCGCTAACAATTCGGTGGCACGCGATGTGGCTTTTTTGTGGCTGACCTGAGCATGGTCCAGTGCGATCTGCACGTTCTGCAGGGGCGTCAATTCATCCAGCAACGCGAAGTTCTGGAAGACAACTGACACTGGATGCGAGGCGTCCGAAACACCGCGGCGCTTTCCGTCGGCCGCGACGAAGGAGACGTCACCGCTGTACTGGATGCCTTCATGCTCGGGGCCAATCAGTCCCGCGAGAATCTTCAGCAGCACCGACTTGCCGACCCCACTGCACCCCAGCAGCAGGATGACTTCACCTGCCGGAAATGAGCAGGTCGCGGCGTTCAGCAAAGTGCGTTTGCCCGCCTGGACAGTCAGATTGCGGATCTCGATGCCGGTACCCGTCGATGCTGATTCCTCAGACTTGCCGACGTCTGGTTTTGAAGCACGGTCTGTGTCAGGCATCAGGGTTTCGCCGGTTCCGGAGTGGATGATTTCTGCGGATTCATCGGTGTGAGCGGACTCTGTATTGTGCCAGAAAATTCCGTCGGAAACGCCATGGATTCTTTCGCGATGATGATTTGCAGGTCGCCCGGTGTGTCGCTGGTATTCTCATGAACCGGGGATTCAGTTGCCCCGCGCGGAACAACTACCAGCCATCGGCGATCCTTGACCAGAATCTGACTCCGCAGCACACGCGAAAACTCCGGCGTGAAACCTTTATCGCGGCTGCCGAAAATGGCCATTCCAATTTGTCGGGCTGTTGGTTCAAAACGGATATTCGCGACCTGCATTGCGTTCTGAACCTCAGCACTTTTCCAATAATCCTGGAGCGACGTCTTGAGACTTTCGTTCTGGACAATCGATTCCTGCACGACGCTCCAGATAATCGCCTGCAGCTCCGGATCCGAGGAGACCTTTCGCAGGTTTTCACGAATCACGCTGCGGACTCGTTCATTCTTACTAACGCGGGAAATAATCTTTTGCGTGATCACCACGAATTCATCCGATCGAGCTTCAAGTTGCGGATGCACTTCCTCTTCAAGGAATCGGTCAAATTCCGTTTTCACTGCGTTCTTCTCAGGCAGCGGTGAGACGTCATACAGGTAACGCCACGTAAACGACCACAACGAAACACGATCCCACAATTCCTGACCAAGTTCGCTGGCCATCGGAGTGATCTCTTCTTCAACGATCGGCAGAATCTCTTTGCGGACCAGCGGCACAATCTGTTTTCGGATGATTTCTGCCTGGTAGCGATCGGCCAACTGTCCGAACTCATTGCGATGATCCTGAATAATCCTGGGGATTTCTGCTTCGACAGCGCTCAGTGCATGTGCCAGACTTTTTTCCATGATGGGCTGCAACTGAGTCATGACTTCTTTACGATGCGATTTCCAGTCGTCGGCGATCAGCCTGGCGATTTCCCGCTGTTTCGCCCGCGGCACCATGGTGCGGACCACCCAATCCAGGGCATCCGGAGTGGTGTGGTATTCGAACACAAAACCATCGGGACACTCTGCCGCGACTGAGTTGTAGAAGACGACGGACGCCTGCTTCGTCCATGCTTCCTTGGGTGCAACAGCAAAATGGTTACGCACACGTCCCACCTGGCGAAACGTCCCGTCGGCCTGTCGCATAAGAATCGGATCTCCCGGCGACAGCACAATACTGGCATCAGACCATGCGATCCGTTCCGACTTTGCGTCTGTCACCCACTCACCGATGCCGCCGATAACATCCGCGACAGCACGCTGTTCTTTTGCACTTGTCCCGCGGACTGCGATCCACGCGGACACGCCGATCGCGATCCAGGCGACGATCCCAAAAATCAGATGGCGGTGTTTCATAGAAGGATTCAGAAAATGTTTTGAACTGTCCGGCTGGGGAATCGTATGGCGAAACTCATTGCAGGCAAACCCTGTTCTCAGCCTGCAGCGTAGTTCGTTCAGGACGCCCGGTATTTGGCTCGCTTTTCCAGAATTCCGTGATATCGGGGATCTGTTTTGCTATGCTTCACGCGGGAAGGAAAGAGGTTGGGACCGGCGAGCGGGGGACGTGAGTCCCCTGATTTCAGCGGTGCCCACCTGGTCAATCAGGGGATTGACATCCCCCGCTCGCCGAAGCAATCC
>JAYTAK010001299.1:0-5741 GCA_043737515.1 Candidatus Kuenenia sp.
GGGGAACCGTGGCTGCGACCCGGAAGATTTGCCTTCCAGACAATGTTTTCCGAATCGCTCCATTTTACCGGCGGATGCTGATCCGGATTCGCGATTCCGTCGTGAGTGGCACCGCGCCACCACGGCCAGTCCTGCGACAGGTCCACATGGATTGGTGCGGGATTGACGTCGGTTGCGACCGCTTCTTTGTCGCTCGCTGCAGCGTGAGTGCTGAATGCTGCAATGAACATCAATCCGGTGGCCATGTGTAACAGCCGATTCCGGAGACGGCGACATGAAGGAACGCAAATGGACATGGATCAAACTTTCGTAGGAGGCTGAAGTTCGCAATTCTTCAATCGGATTGCGATCACGTCTTTATATCAGGTGCGATCCGGCGTGGCGATCATTCCGGGCCGGCGCGAAGTGGACAACGCTGATTCTTGCCGCGATCGCTATTGGGGAGAATCATGCCTGCGGCTGAGGAGAAAACAATACCGCAGCGTGATCTCCATAATTGATCCGCAGTGGTATCGCCGAGTTGGTTGCGGTGGAATCTCAGTCGGCGGAGCGACTGAGCTACGCTCACCACTTCAGTTCGATAACTACTGCCGTCACATTGACACGATTTGCATTTGCATACGCATCATAGTGAAGCTGAATTGCACAGATATCCTGAAGAAATCGGTGCGCAGTGAATTTGGCACATCGTTCGCATTTATTGTCTTCCACAGTTCGAGTAACTCGGTGTGGAATCGAGACGACAGCGAACATCGACATCGTCAACAAGCGACGTGTCATCGTCAACTAAAGAACCGAAACCAAGGGAATGAATGACCATGAAGACTTTGAAAGTTTTTTCAGCCGTGTGTGTTGCCATCCTGCTTGCCTCCCCTGTATTCGTGCAGGCTCAGGATTTTCGATCACCCTATGGTGCCGCCAGAACGAATGCCGGCCCGTCACGATCTTTTCTGGGCGTGCCGATTCCGCAACAGTGGAGCGGAAATCGATCCTCAACCACGAATCAGAATCCCGGAAATGCAGCCTACCGCAGCAACGGGTACAACGAGTCTTTTGCCGGGCAGTTTGCAAATGGCCAGTATCCCACCGGCAACCGTGCGAACGGTCGATGCGGGACGGGCAACAATTCGACGGGCAATTGTGCTGACGGAAGCTGCCGCAACTGCAACTGTCCGAATGGTGCCTGTGCGAGTGGTCTGTGTGCCAGCGGTCAATGTCCGGCATGTGCTGACGGTCAGTGTGCCGGATGCTCCAATGGCCAGTGTGGCAACGGACAGAACGCAAGCAGAAATTGTCCAGGCGGACAGTGCCCGCTCAATCAGAATTCGAATGCTCGCTACAACTCAGGCCGAGGCTATGCTGCACAGGGAGACTGGTTGCCTCGCGCTACGCGATCGAATTCTGCAGATCCGTTTCGCGGAGCCGAATCTGACGAAAACAGTAACTGGACTCAGCGTCCTGCCCTGCGAAATCCGGTGAACGATCTGTATCCATCACGCTACAACCAGAACGATCTTGATCTGCGAGGCCCCTACTTCAACAATCAGTCGGGCGAGCGGAATGATTCTCGATCAGGTGACAATTCTTCCGCAGCTCGTGACACTCGGGCACCACGTCCGTCCGATCGCTCAATGTTTGGTGCTCCCGCTGACCGTGTTCAGGGTCTGACTCAGATCTAGGGCTCGCTCATGCGTGCCTTGATGGATCGGGTGGCCGGGGCTGGACTGAGCGGAGCGAAGGAAGCCGCGGGGTTTCGGGCTGGTGCCCTCCAACCCCGGCCACCCTTCGATCAATTGCTGACAGAGAACCAGGGCCTTCTTCGAAAACCTGTAGCAGAGTTCGTGAGAACTCTGATTTGTTACAGCCAGATCACCAACTCCCGAATTCTGACGAATCCGGCTACAACAAAGGACAGTGACAACGTCTGACGTGCGGTTCCCAATGACGGATTGAGCCTCGCGGCAGGTACAGCGGAAGAACGTGGAGTGAACGGAGAGCACGTTCCATGCTCGGGATTTCCCAACTGCCAAAAGGACTCGCTCCGACATCACCATGACGGTGATGTTGGGCGAGTTTTCGTTGTTGAGTCGTTTCACGCACATTCGCGGACGAGGAGAAACTACGGAAAGAATTTGCTATGCTCACCCCGATCAGGGAATCGAGGGCTGTTCTTTTCGTTATTCTTCAATGAGTTGGTCATGAATTTCAGTGTTCCGATCCAGGCAGGATGGCGACTGCGCGTCCTCACCGGGACGTCACGAGGTCACGAATTTGACCTGACAATTAATCAGTATACCGTCGGCAGCAGTTCTCCATCCTCGATTGTGATTCCGCATCCCAGCATCTCCGGACAGCATGTCTGTCTCAATGTCAGGACCGATCGCGTTGAAGTTCGAGCGTTTCATCCCAGCCTGACGGTGCTGATCAATGGCAAGCCGAGTCCTTCCGCGACACTTTATTCTGGCGACCGAATCGGCATCGGGCAGTTCGAGTTTCAGTTGATCAACCCGAATGCTCCACCGCGACCGACGCTCCCGGCCAACCCGTCATCAATTTCAATCCACTGGTCGCAACTCGTCAACCGCATCGCGAAACTGGAACGCTGGCAGAAAACCGGAGTCATCACCTTTGTCGTAGCCTTGGCTCTGTTCTCACTTGAGGCCGCCACGAACAATCCAAACCTCGTGCCTGTCACGCTGCTTTCGATGAGTCTTGTGATTCCGGCAACGGTCATTTTCTTTCTGCTCGACCGCTACGATCGCACGGGCATTTCGACGAACACGCTGATCGTCACGTTCTTGTCCGGAGGCACGGTTGGGATTATCGCCACCGTCCTGACGGGGGAAATCATAGGAATGCTCTCCGGCGGCTTGTTGTTGATTCCGTTGTTCGCCGGTATTTTTGAGGAACCAGCCAAGTTGCTGGCCACAGCGTGGCGGTGGAAGCATCCGATCTATGATCGCCCAATGGACGGGCTGATTCTGGGAGTCGTGAGTGGTTGCGGGTTTTCGGTGTTCGAATCCGCCGGATACGGTTTACAGGGGCTGATCGGTGGCGGACAGACAGGGTTGCTGACCGTGATGCTCATTCGCGGGGCACTGTCGCCGTTTGGTCATGGCTTGTGGTCGGGAATTCTTGCGGCCGCGTTCTGGCAAAACGGACGCAATCTGCAAACTGCAGTACAAAACCGCCAGTTTCTGATCGCACTGGCCTGGGCGATCGGACTGCATGCACTTTGGAACAGTGGCCCGTTTCTGTGCATTGTCATCAGCGGCTCGCTGAGTGTGCGTGAGTTTCGTCGGCTGCTGGCCAATCGCGGTTATCGGAGCTGACTCATGCATGCCCCCCGGACAGTCTGGTTCAACAAGAATATCTCCAGCACGTATCAGGTGATTGAAATCCTGCGCCGGGAACAGCGAACCGGTGAGCTGCGACTTGTCTGCACTCATACGCATCCGCACAGTCCGGTTCTTGGGCTGGCTGACATCGGAGACCTGGAACCGAAGGGATTGAGCGATCACGACTATATTCAATACTGCCTGGAGTTTATCCGTCGCCACGATGTGCAGGTCTTTGTGCCCGGCAAGCGCGTGTCTGTCATCTCCGCTGAGACTGCCCGCTTTGAGCAGGCAGGAGTTCGGCTGCTGGTCGCGGCAGACGCATCCACGCTGGACGTACTTAATGACAAAGCCCGGACGTATCGGGCGCTGGAGGGGCTTTCCGTTCCGCTTCCCGAATATCGCGTGGTGAATTCGCTCGACACATTCGATGCGGCCTACACGGACCTCCTGGGCAGGGGTTTTCGCGTGTGCTTCAAGCCTGTCGCATCAATGTTCGGCCTGGGGTTTCGCATCATCACGGAACATGGCGGCAACCTCAAACGAATGCTGTCCGGAGATCCGTTGAGCATTGATCTGCAGGATGCCCGCCGCTGTTTTGCAGAATCACCACGATTCCGTGATGTGCTGGTGATGCAGTACTTGCCGGGCGCGGAACGCAGTGTAGATTGCCTGGCGCACGCAGGCGAACTGGTCTGCAGCGTTGTCCGCCGCAAGCCGGATGTCTCCGAAGGTGCGCAGTTGCTGGAATGCAATTCGCCGGTGGAACAAATGGTTCGCCAGATGACGCAGCATCTGAATCTGAATGGAATGTTCAACGTGCAGTTCAAAGATGATGGCGAAACGCCGTACCTGCTGGAGATCAATCCACGCATGTCCGGAGGACTGCCCATGGCGTGTCTGTCCGGCGTGGCGTTTCCGTTGTGGGCGATCCGGCTGACACTGGGGACCGCGACGCCACAAGATGTGCCGCACCCGTCGTGCGGAATGCGCGTGAAGGAAGTGGGCCGGGCGGTTATGATTTAAGAGTTGTTGGCACAAATCGTTAAACGAAGTTGCTCGTCCAGGCGTGTTGAAAATCATTCGATGCAGAAAGATTCTGAATGAAGGTGCAGTCCACTCATGAAGTCCGACTACGCAGCGGACTGCTGCGCGTCATGACTCATGCGACTGAGATTCCTCTGGAGGAACTCTGCGGTTTCGGGAGTCGCCGCAGCCAGCGCCGGGGCTTTGTGTTCGTCAGCAAGGTACTCGGCAAACACTGGCCCGTGCGACCGCACGTCTTTCAGGACTGCTGCGATCGGCTGGCGACACAACTGACGCGCTGGGCCGAACCTGCGGTCATCGTGGCGATGGCGGAAACAGCCACAGGACTCGGACACGGAATCTTCGAAAGCTGGCTGAAACAGACAGGTCGCACCGAATTACTGTTCCTTCACGGAACACGTTACAGCCTTGATAGGCCGCCCGTCCTGACGTTCGAAGAATCGCACAGCCATGCGACACGACATTGGCTGCACGAACCGACGGACGCAGTTCTGCGGCGACAATTTCGCACGCCACAAACACTCGTCGTCGTGGATGATGAAATGACCACAGGCAGCACTATTGCAAATCTGGCCATCGCCTATCGCCGCCTTTGTCCGGACTTGCGTCAGGTGGTGTGTGTCTGTCTCACGGATTGGATGAATGCTGCCGATCGGGCCGCGATGACTACTCGTATCGGGGTCCCGACACACTTCGTGAGCCTCCTGCGTGGGGGATTCACATTCGAACCGGATCCACAGTTTGATCCAGGGCCGCCGGTGGTGGTGACGGGAGATGATCGCAGCAAGTCGTTTTGTCTTCCCGCGAATTTCGGACGCACCGGTCTTGGTGCAAGGCTCGATCTGGACGAACCGGGACTTGCTGCGGCGGCAAACGTGTTGCCGGAATCGCGACTGCTGGTTCTGGGGACAGGTGAATTCCAGTATCCGGCCTTTCGCCTGGCACAATGGCTGGAACAGCAGGGCCGGGACGTGATGTTTCAATCGACGACCAGGTCGCCTCTGCTGCTCGACGGACACCTGACGAGCGTGCTGGAATTCGTGGACAACTATCACGAAAGCATCCCGAATTTCCTCTACAACGTCACCGACCGGATCTATGACCATGTGCTGGTCGGCTGCGAAACCGATCCCATGCCGCCGGCGCATCAATTGTGCAGACTGCTAAACGCGACACACATCAGTTTTGCACAAGAAAACGCCTCACGCGAGTGGTACTGATTCGACGCTAAACTAAACGAGTGATATCGGTCACTGTTAGTCCGTTGTTGACGGCATCGTCGTAGGCGTAAGTGATGTATCCATCATAGCTGGTTCCGGTGGTCCACCAGTCTTCGCCGACGGTCTGATAATTCCC
>JAYTAK010001300.1:0-2494 GCA_043737515.1 Candidatus Kuenenia sp.
CATCAAAGCGCGACTGCGGGCAGAACGATGTGGGCAGAATGATGAACCCGTGAATCGCTTTTCATCATTCTGCCCACATCATTCTGCCAATTGCCGGAACTGCGCTTGGTCCGGCCTACAGAACCAACCCAAATTCTTAGCCCTGACGACGCACTAGGTCATCCCGGTCAACACGCCGTCTTTGCAGTATTCCGGATTGCCGAACGACTCGATGTGATGGCCGAAACCGTGCGCCAGTGCGACGAGGAGTCGGTTGTGCGAGACGCTTGGAAACTTGAGCGATCGGCCCATGTCAAAATCCAGGCCGTTGCCCACCATCACGAACGGGATATTGTCCAGCGTGTGCGAGTTGCCCTGGCCAAGTTCATTGCCCCACACGACCAGCGTGTTGTCCAGCAGCGATCCTTCACCGCCCGGCTCCGGTGTCTCAGACAGACGCCGCACAAGATACGCCAACTGCTCGGCGTACCAGGTATTGATCTTCGTCAGCTTCTCGTGCGCTTCCTTGTTTTCATTGGGCTCATGCGACAACTCGTGATGACTCTCATCAATCCCCAGCCAGCGCATTTTCGGTTGACCGACGGAATTCGTAATCTGGAATGTCGCCACGCGGGAAAAGTCGTTGACGAAGCTGTTCACCAGCAGATCCATCTGCATCTTTGTGATCTGCGGGATGTTGTCGTTTTCTTCTTTGACACCCGGTTCCAGCTCGGGCACCGCATGACCCGAATCCTGTGTCTGCGACTGCCGCAGATGTTCTTCCATCGATCGCACAAAGGTCGAGTGTTCGTCGAGCAGATGTCGGTCGGCTGCGGAAACTACCTGACTGATCCGCTTCAAATCTTCCTGCACGCTGTCGAGCACACTTGTGAGTACTTCGCGATCCTTCACTTGTCCGTACAACTTCTTGAACATCTGGTACGGGTCGTCAATCGGAGCGATGGGTTTGTTGGCTCCGGCGTAACTCATGCGCGTCCAGGTATCAGCGCGATCCGGGACCATGACACCGAATTCCAGCGAACCGAACCGGGTGCGGGTCTCTTCCTTTGACTGCAGGAAGTTGCCGATCTCCTGATCGATGGAGATTCCGCTCGCCCAGCCTGCCGGCGTATCGGATCCGCCCTGAATGTTGCCGGGGAAGAGTTCGACGCCGGTCAGCAGGCAGCCCATGCCGCGCATGTGATTGTCGCCGTCGCCGCGGACCTTGTCGCAGACGCCGTGCATGACCAGCGTGCGTGACTGAAAGTCCTTCAGTGGTTCCAGAATGCGCTTGAGCGTGAATGCTTCGCCTTCTTCATCCGGCCAGAAGTCCCACGGGACCGTTCCGTTGGGGCTGAACAGGACGACCAGTCGCTGCTTGCGAGAATTCAATGCGGCCCGCGACGCAAATGCGCTGAGATTCGAAATGAACGGCAGCGCCGCGGCTCCAAGACCCAGATTCTTCAGGAAGTGTCGTCGACTGTTCATGAGTTTGTGATCCTGGGAATGCGTTGCCAAGTGTTAAAATGTAGGTTGGACATTCTTGTCCGACCGCGTTTTGACGGGCAAGAATGCCCATCGTACGCCAAAATCAAGTTCTGACAGGGCACGAGCCCCTTTCTTAAAGCCTACTTTGTTTCCGCTGCTGCGACAGGTTCTGACTTCAGTGTCCAGCCGCGCGCGTTCGAGCGGCAGGCGATTTCGACTGCTAAGTTTTTCATATGGTACTGGTGATCTTTGAAGAACGTCGATAATTCCGCAATCGAATCCGGTCCATACGCCAGAATCGGCTGTTGAACCATATGATGAAACAACTGCCGCGCAAACGAACGCTGCGTTTCATCACTCCGGGCCATAAAAGTTGCCAGTTCCCGCGCCCCGGCGAAACGCACGAATTCACCGTTACGCTGCAGATACTGTCCGGTCGCGTCAATCGCCTTTTCTTTCTCGACGTCCCGGTAGCGACCGACGGAATCAAAATTCTCCAGCGCGAAACCCAATGAGTTAATCAGGCCGTGACAATTCGCGCACACCTCAGGGCTGGTCTGGATTGTCACACGTTCGCGCGTCGTCAGATTCGGTGCGAGGTCTGGTGCGGTCGGAGCGACTGCGATCGGTGGCGGCTTGACGCCTCGCCCCAGAATCCCGCGCGACATGAATACGCCGCGATGAATGGGCGAACTCGTCTGCATGTACGCAAAGCCGCTCAGGATGAATGGATGCGAAATAATGCCCGCGCGCTTGTCCGGTTCGAATTTTACTTCCTGAAACGGCGCGTCTTCCGGCAGATCGACGCCATAGAATTTCGCCATGCGCCCGTTCATGAAAATCGTATCGGTCAACAGCAGTCGCTGAAAATCAGCGTTGTCTGCATCCAGTGCCTGTGCCAGCATCAACTCCAGAGAGATGCGCAGGTCAGCGGCTAACTCCGGCGTAAAATCAGGAAACGCTGCGTGATCTTTATCAATCTCCTGAAGCCGTTCCAGATTCATCCAGCTTCGCAGAAACTCCAGCA